>DATKVT010000112.1 GCA_035529935.1 Williamwhitmania sp.
ACGAAAAAATCAAGCCTTGGCTGCTCGCCGACCCTTTACGGCCTCGCGAGCTAAAACGGCAATACTCGCTTCGCTCAAACAGCCGCCGTTTTTGCGCTCCCTTCGGCCTAAGGGTCCCCGGCTGCGCAGCCTAGGGCGCTCGCTTGAACACGGCGGCTTCCGAATGACTCAGGATAGGCGCTTCTCCATTTTTCTTTTTTCATACGCCACCTTCGCCGTAGGCGATGAAATTTTGTAGAAAAGAGTAGCTATCCTTGTTGCTAATACTCCGTAGGAGTTTAACCTTTTAATGATGGTGCATAGCGCTCGCCTTCGGACTATCGCCATAGAATGGCATAGCCCACGGTTTCAACCGTGGCTATAAATTACCGTTGGAAAGCCCAAACCGTTTCAATGGTTTATTGAGTTCGCAGACCCTTATTGGCTCCGCAGCCTAGGGCGCGGAAAAGCTCTCGGCACCGTGGGAGCCAAACGTTGGTAGCGTTTGGAAGGAGAGGCGTTGGCGCTCCGTAGGTGCGCAACAATTTTCTTTGTCGGTGATTTGGGTAGCATAGTTGCGCACCTACGGCGCGCTGGCTCTATATGGATTACTTTTCCTACCAACGTTAGGCCTCTACGAGGCCGTATTCAGGAAGAACCTACCGGTTATACCCAAATTCAATTTTGCCGTTGAAAAGCGCTCCCTTCGGCCTAAGGTCCCCGGCTCCGCAGCCTAGGGCGCTCCAACTGGCAGTTTCAATTTCCTAATTTCTAATTTCTATTTTCAATCTCCCTTTTTTTACTTTCCACTTTCCACTTTGGCTACGCCGAACTCCCTTCGGTCGGTTCCACTTTCTACTTTCTACTTTCTACTTTCTACTTTCTACTTTCTATTTTCTATTTCTTCCTTTTAACTTTTAACTTTTAACTTTTAACTTCTCACTTCTCACTTCTCACTTCTCACTTCTCACTTTTCACTTCTCACCATTTAACACTTCTTAACCATATCCATCCGACATTGTAGCATCTAATTTGTTTTCCACTATAATATTAACTTAAATATAGAACTATGAGAAAGATAATGAATGCTGTAAGCAAGAGTTTCTTGTTGATGGCTGTCTTGCTGGTTACAGCACTTAATGGATTTGGTCAAAACATGCACAAAATGGCCATGAAATCAGAAGTTCAAAAGGCTGTTTGCATTCTCTACCCTACTGCAGGAAATAATGTTAGTGGTGTAATTACATTTACACAAACACCCGACGGAATTCTGGTTTCGGGCGACGTTAAAGGCTTAACCCCCGGGAAGCATGGATTTCATATTCATGAATGCGGCGATTGCACTGCTGCCGACGGCACATCGGCTGGCGGGCATTTTAATCCAACCCATATGCCCCACGGTGCTCCTACGGATGCAAAGCGCCACGTAGGCGATATGGGCAATATTGTTGCCGATGCCTCAGGTAAAGCACATGTGGAATATGTCGATAAGGTTATTCAGCTGAATGGACCTCTCTCTATTCTTGGTCGTGGAATTATTGTTCACCAAGGTGCCGATGACTTCGTAACCCAACCAACGGGAAATGCAGGCTCTCGGGTAGCCTGTGGCGTGATTGGTGTGGCAAAAAAGTAATTTGGAAATAGCCGCCTTGTCCTAGAGCAAGGCTACGGTTTATGCATTTCGCACAGCTTGTAAATGGGTCTGACAATCGTTAGACCCATTTACATTATGATTAACTCTCTTGTGCAGAGTGGTTGTCTCGTCCCTTGTAAAGTTAGGCTTTGCAAAAAATACCCTAGTTGGCATTTCCGCTGCTGGCAGATACCTACCGCTCAACCTTTGTTGACTGGCTTGGTAACTAGTCACTCTTCACTTTTTTTACTTAACAACGTAGTCGATTCCCAGCTGCTCTTTAATAAAGATGGCAATTTCAATGGCTCGGTCGTAGTCGGTGTTAATTAACCGCACCACCCTGGTGTCGGTGTAGAAAAACATGTCGAACGACTTAAAGGTAGAGGTTACCGGCAGCACCGCATTAAAGCGGCTTACGCTTCGTTTGGTGGTGATTTTAATAAGGAGCCCCTTGCAGCCGGTTGGAATTTTCACCCGTTTGGTGGACGTCACCATCCCAAACATGCGCGATTCCAGCAGCACCTCCTTGGGCTCGTCTACAACGGTAATGGTTGAACTTGTGGAGACAATAATTAGCCCAATTCCGGTAAGCATAAAGGCTATGCTGAAGTAGCCATAGGGTTCTTCGCTTGCCGAGGTGAATAGCACTAAGCAAAGAAGGATTACGGCAACACAAATAAATAGGTATCCGGTTGCAATTAGCCCGGGAGAGAAGAGATTATAGGTATAACTTTTCGATTGGGTGTTACTATCAGTTGCTTGCATCACGCTTTGGGGTAATTTGAAGTTGCTTCATCCTTTTACTGGATTTCAATCTGCTGGTTGTTTTATAAAGGAATGTAGATGGCTACGCCCTAGGGTGAAACTGCATAATGGTTTCGCGGAGGTAGGTGTTGTCGAGGTGGGTGTATATTTCGGTGGTGAGGATGGACTCGTGGCCCAGCATCTCCTGCACCGCGCGGAGGTCGGCGCCACCCTCCACAAGGTGTGTGGCAAAGCTGTGGCGGAAGGTGTGTGGGCTTATGGTTTTCTTGATCCCAGCCTTTTCGGCCAGCTTCTTTGTGATGGTAAAAATCATGACGCGCGAGAGCTTCTTTCCGCTGCGGTTCAGAAACAGGATATCCTTGCTGCCAACGTCGGGGTCTTTTTGGTTGCGGTCGGGGAGGTAGTATCCAATCTCGGTAATGGCTCTCTTGCTTATGGGAACTAGCCGCTCCTTGTTGCCCTTGCCCGTAACCTTAATATATTCGTCGTTGAAGTGGAGATCGGAGAGTTTTATGCCCACCAGCTCCGAAACGCGCAAGCCACAGCTGTAGAGGGTCTCCAGCATGGCCTTGTTCCTATGTCCGTCGGGTTTGCTCAGGTCTATGCAGCCAATAATGGCATCAATCTCCTCCACGCTAAGCACCGTGGGAAGTTTCCGACCCACCTTTGGTCCCTGAAGCAGCTCGGTGGGGTCGTTCTCAATGGATTCCTCCAGCTGCAGGTAGCGAAAAAAACCCTTGATGCCCGAAAGCACGCGGGCTTGGCTTCGCTTATTGAGGCCGCTCTCCTCTATGTGCGTTAGAAATTGCTCCACATCCTGCTGGTTGATTTTTGTGGGTACCTGTTTTCCAAGAGTCTGAGCACAAAAATGCCACAGCTTTGCCATGTCGGTAGCGTAGGCCGAAATGGAGTTTTCAGAAAGTCCTTTCTCAAGGCGAAGAAAGCTGCTAAAGCCTTTAATTGCATCGTTCCAATTCATTGCCTTGCTGTTGTGTTAAATTTTTTTTAGCTGGTGGATGGCTGGTTTTTTTTTGGTTACTTTGCATCAAATTGGCCAAATGTAGCTCGTTTTTCTTCATCTTCTCCAAAAAACATTAAAATACAAAACATATAAACTATGGTAAAACGTACAAAGATTGTTGCAACAATTAGTGACAGACGCTGTGAAGTTGATTTTCTGGAACGGTTGTATAAGGAGGGTGTAAATGTAGTGAGGCTCAACACCGCCCACCAGTCTCCTTCCGAATCCGTTAAGCTAATTGAAAATGTCCGGAAAGTCTCGGACAAAATTGCCATTCTTGTCGATACCAAAGGTCCTGAAATTCGCACTACATCCATGGCCGGCGACGCTGGCTTTGAAGTGGCTACAGGCGATACCGTTATTGTAAAGGGCGATCCCACCGGTGTTTCGTCGCGCAGCTGCCTGTGTTTGTCGTATGCCAATATTGCCAAGGACATTAAAGCAGGTACGCTTCTGCTTATAGACGATGGCGATATTGCGCTGGAGGTAAAGCAGGTGAAAAATGACGAGCTGGTGTGTGAGGTGAAAAACCACGGCACCATTAAGGGTCACAAGAGCGTAAATATTCCAAGCGTATCCATCAACCTGCCCTCGCTTTCGGAGAAGGATATCGATTTTGTGCACTTTGCAGTGGATATGAAGATTGACTTCATTGCCCACTCCTTTGTCCGCCGCAAGGAGGATCTGATGGCAATTCAAGCCATTCTCGATGAAAGGAAGAGCCCCATTAAGCTCATTGCCAAGATTGAAAACCGCGAAGGCGTAGATAACATCGACGAAATACTCGACTATGCCTACGGTATTATGGTTGCCCGAGGTGATTTGGGCATTGAAATTCCGGCCGAGCAAATTCCGGTGGTGCAGCGTCAGCTCATTCGAAAGTGCATTTTGAGTAAGAAACCGGTAATTATTGCTACCCAAATGCTCCACACCATGATCGAAAACCCACGCCCCACCCGTGCCGAGGTGAGCGACGTAGCCAACGCTATATACCAGCGCACCGACGCTGTTATGCTTAGCGGCGAGACAGCCTACGGGGAGTATCCCGAGGAGGCGGTAAAGGTTATGACCAGTATTGCCAATGAAATAGAATCGCATCAGGAACCCGATGTGGAGATCAACTTTATTAGGGTTAATAACGAGATTACTGCCATCCTTGCAAAATCGGCGGTTCGTGCCACCATTCAGCTTCCCATTAAGGCCGTGATTGTTGATACTCTTTCAGGTAGAACAGGCCGTTATATCTCCGGATTCAGGGGGTTGGTGCCGGTGTATGCCATGTGCTACAAGGAATACGTTATGCGTCAGCTGGCACTATCGTATGGTGTTGAGGCAATGTATTTGGAACCTCGTTTTACTCACAAGCATGAATTTGTGCACGAAGCCATGCAAATGCTGCTCGACCAGCACAAGCTCGAGCTCAACGACATGGTGGTAGTTATTGGTGGAAGCTTTGGCCCAAGCAATGGAGCTACGTTCATGGAAATAAGTAAGGTGTCTAACATGCTTCATCTAGGTAAGGTGTAAGGATTTAGTACGATGCTCAACGCTGGAGTGTCGTTCACAAACTTTTCGGAATAGGTTGACGTTTTCCTTCATATATTTACGGTGAATATGTCAACCAAATATTCTTCTCATGGGAGTTCCAATTCTGAACGTTATTTTGGGTGGAATGATGAGCATGATGCTCCACCCGGTGCACGTATCAGTTACCACTATCGACGTAAAGGCTGATAGTGCGAAAGTTTACGTTCAAGTGAAGCTCTTTACCAACGATATCCAGCTAGTGGTGAACAACACCTGTGCTGCCAACTTGCAGCTTGGTACCAAGGAGGAGGCTCCCAATGCTGATACCCTTATGGTGCAGTACCTCACCAATCGTCTTTTTATTGAAATTAACAAGAAACCTATTACCTTGCGGTTTGTTGATCGGAGAATGAATGAGGAGTCGGTATGGGTTATACTTGAAGGTGATTTGGATACCCCAAAACACGGAAAGTTTGTTCTTAACTCAGCTGCAGTGGAGAATACCATGCTGCTCGACCTCTTTGAAGATCAAAGTAACCTACTTATTTTTGGCCAGGGTAATGGCACGGAAAAGGGTTACATGATGAACATTGGCAACGTTAAGCAGACGATTGAGTTGTAACCGATGAAGAATATTTTACTCTTCTACCTATTATGCCTTTTGCCGCTGGTTGGCTTTGCTACTCATAATAGAGCTGGAGAAATTACTTACCGTCAAATTTCCGGGCTTACCTACGAAATAACGGTGGTTACCTACACGAGCTCACTTCCGGGAGCTGCCGATCGGCCAACGCTCCGTGTTACATATGGCGATAATGTTTCGGAAGAGGTGGCCCGTATCGAGTTGATCTACCTTCCCAATAATTACAAGCGTAACACCTACAAATCGCAGCATACCTTTCCTGGCCCTGGGGCGTACGATATTGTTGTGGAGGATCCCAACCGTAATTACGGAGTGAAGAATATTCCCAACTCTGTGTTTACCGTATTTACCATCAAGTCGACGCTTGTAATTAATGCCGAGCTAGGGAACAATACAACACCTGTTCTGCTTAACCCGCCCATTGATATGGCGGGGCTTCACCAGCTGTTTGTGCATAACCCTGCCGCATACGATGCCGAGGGCGATAGCCTCTCATACGACCTTACCGTTTGCCTTGGAGAGGATGGAAACCCCATTCCCGGTTATACATTGCCACCAGCCTCGAGGAGCCTGACCGTGAATCCGGTTACCGGCGATTTGATTTGGGATTCCCCAACCGATACCGGCAGCTACAACGTGGCCATCAACGTGATGGAGTGGCGCGATGGTATAAAAATTGGAAACATCGTTCGCGATATGCAAATTGATGTAAGAAACACCACCAACCGCCCACCGGTGAACGACCCACTTCCCAAGCTGTGCGTGGAGGCTGGCAAAAAAATATCTTTATTAGTAACCTCCCGCGATCCCGACAACGATCCCTTGTCGCATAAAGTTATTGGTGGGCCGCTAAACCTTTCCGTTAGTCCGGCTAAAAGCCTTCAGCTAATTTCGGCTAGTGCGGGTAGAATCACCTCACTTTTTACCTGGCAAACCGTTTGCCAGCATGTTCGGAAACAACCCTACGAGATTATTCTAAAGGCAGAGGATAACAACCCACACGTTAGCTTGGTGGACATGGATCCACTAATTATTACTGTTTTGGGTCCCGCCCCTAAGAATTTGAAGGCGGAACCGGCAACCAATGCGGTTACGCTAAGTTGGGAGTCCTGCGGCTGCGGAAATATTAAGGGCTATAACATCTATAGGAAGGTCGACTCCTCCAGCTTTGTGCTCGACTCCTGCCAAACAAACCAGCTAACCGAAGCAGGGTTTACAAAGATTGGATTTGTTGATACCACCAGTTCCACCACATACATAGACAATAATCAGGGCATTGGTCTTACTCAGGGTGGCCTCTATTGCTACCGGATAGCTGCCGTTTTTAACGACGATCAGGAGGGCTATCCGTCCGATGAGGTATGCACACCGCTGGTTCCTGGATTACCTTTTATATGCAAGGTCAGCGTTGATTCCATTGCTGTGAATGGGAAAATATCGCTGGCATGGCGCATACCCACCGATTTTGACACACTTCAATTCCCTGGTCCATATCGTTACTATATTTCCCGTAGCAACGACCTGTGGGGTGGAAACTTTCAGGTGATTGATTCCTCTCTAACCTCCATAACGGATACCACCTATTTGGATACAGCAATCAACACGGTTGCTGGTCCATACTCCTACATGGTTGAACTTTACGATGTGCCAAAAGGAATGCGGGTAGGTTATCCGGGTGTAGCATCTGCTTTACTCCCTGAACTTACACCCACCGACAAGCAGGTGAATATCCACTTTTCGAATAATACCCCTTGGCAAAATAGCGCTTACGATATCTACCGGAGCGAGGAGGGAGGACCATTCAATTTTGTGGTGACATCGCATTCCAAGGATTACCAAGATAAAAATCTTATCAACGGTGAAAGCTATGCCTACTATGCTATTAGTCATGGAACATACACGTATGATAAGGTTCAGTATTCAAGCACCAACCGGTCGCTTTTACGAACCATTACGCCATACGATAATATACCGCCATGCGCACCTTCGCTTTCGGTGGTTGTAAACTGCGATAGCCTTTTCAATGTATTGTATTGGGCACTACCCGATGGCTCCTGTGGCTCCGATGTGGCGGGTTACATTTTATACTACTCCAACCTAGTTGATAATCCACTGGACAGCTTAACCTATATTCCGCACCACGACGCGTTTAGCTTCAAGCACTTCCCAACGCTCAACCTTGGTGGAGCCTACGGAATTGTGGCGGTGGATTCGGTTGGAAATAGGAGCGATATGACCAAGGCTGTTGCCGCCGATAGCTGTAGCCTCTACGATCTACCTAACGTATTTACTCCTAATGGTGATGGGATAAACGATCTGTTTGTCCCGGTAAAGAATACCTACCAGTATGTCGAAAAGGTGTCGATGAAAATATTTAACCGCTACGGCGATTTGGTTTTCCAAACAGAAGACCCTCAAATACGTTGGGACGGAAAGGTTATGGGCACCAATAAATTGGCATCCCCGGGCGTTTACTACTATATTTGTGATGTTTGGGAGCGCCGTTCAATTGGCGTTTTTCTGGGGGCGCCCAAGGTAGGATTTGTATACCTGCTTACCGATAAGCAACATAATAAAACTGATTAATAGGAGCTGTTTACCACATGTTTCGTTTTGCTTTTACTTCTGTGTTGCTAGTTAGCTGTCTTGGGTTGCAGGCGCAGCCCAACGTGCAGCCCAGCTACCTTACCAGCTACTTTCAGGCCAAGGGGGCGCTTGTGCAGAAGCACTATGCCCAAGCAATTTCCCTCCTTGATACTGCTATAGCTTTGAAGCTACCAGAAATGGATGCAATGCAGCTAAAAGGGGATGTGGGCTTGGCTTCGGGTGATTTAAAGAATGCAGAGGCCAGTTATTTGCGGGTAGAAGCGATTAGGCCAGGGATGGCGGCGGTTGATTTGGCAAGGGTATATTCACTGGATGGAAAGGATTCAGTTGCATGTGAGTGGCTGTATCGATCGCTCACCTCCAAGTATAAGGAGCTTCAGAGCACATACTTGCT
The DNA here is from genome assembly GCA_035529935.1 of Williamwhitmania sp. NCBI lineage: Bacteria > Pseudomonadati > Bacteroidota > Bacteroidia > Bacteroidales > Williamwhitmaniaceae > Williamwhitmania > Williamwhitmania sp. The sequence continues at coordinate 8,570 of DATKVT010000112.1, forward strand.
CGATAAAACTTTGCAGAAGATGGAGAACTCGCCCTACTGGCGCAAGTTGTGGGGTGGCGATTACTATAACAAGAATGAGCAGCTGGAAGCCGATATGACTTACCTTATTAATACTGGTAGTAATACTGAGGCGCTGGATCTTGTTCAGGAGAAGGCCGAAAAGCATAAGCTTCGTCATCAGCAGGAGGCCTTGATGGGCAAGGCTTACTACCAGCTGAGGTCATTTTCAGCGGCCATTGATGCCTACTCCAGAGCCATAAAGCGAAGTTCCCGAAATGCAGGCTACTACTATTTGCGAGCACAAGCCTATCTCGACGATAATAAAAGCACCAAGGCCCTTGACGATATTAATAAGGCCATTGAGCTGGACCCGTTGAACCCCGACTTTTATTTAATACGAGCCAAGGCATCAGTGGGAGCCAAGCTGTTCGACCAAAGCCGAGCCGATTTTGGTCTATATATTATGGCTCATGGCAACAATCCTGAAACACTCTACGACTATGCTTTGGCTATGTATGAGGCTGGATACTACCTGGAGGCCTTGCGGCAAATTAACCAGTGTATTCTCCTAAAGGCCGACAATGCAACCTACTATGTTGCTCGCGGAAATATCTACATGAAAACCAACAGCTATAAGTATGCCATTCAGGATTATGCTATGGCGTTGGATCTGGGTCAACCCAGTGCTGAGGTATACTTGCTTAAGGGATATGCCCGGTCGGCTAATGGCGATGAGCAAGGTGCATGCTCCGACTGGAAAAAGGCCTCATCCATGGGAAGCCTTGATGCGCAGAGTATGGTGGCACGCTACTGCCAGTAATTGGTTACAACCTATCTAGCCATTTTTGCAGATACTATCCAGCCGTCCATAATCTAGAATAGTTCGCTGTTTGCCGTGGATTTTGACAATCGCCTCCTTTTCAAATTCAGAGAGAATTCGCGACACAGTCTCCCTCGAGGTGCCTATAAAATCGGCTGCCTCGTAGCGAGATAGCGGACAGTTAAAGGTGTCATTCATGTAAATCTCCCTCGAAAAGTATAGCAGCATTTCGGCCACAAGCCCTCTTACATGCTTCTGTGTCCTGTAAAGGCTGTATTTGAAGCACTGAAGCTCGTCTTTACATAGGCCAACAATAATCTCGTAGGAGAAATTCTCGTTGGCATGAAGGAGGTCGTTAAAGCATTTTTGGTCGATAAAGCATACCGAAGAATCCTCAATAGCGGTTACCGAAAACTGATTAATCTTATCTCCAATACTTGTAGGAAGACCAATGTAGGCCGGTGCTTTCACAAATTTCAGGATATGGTCTTTATTTGTCAACCCGTTTAGGTGAACTTTTGCTAGGCCCGTTCTCAGGTATACTATATTTAAGGAGAAAGCTCCCTGCTTTATAATTATTTCTCCCTTCTTAAAGTCTGCATTGAGGGAGTTTGAACTCATAAACTTGAACTGATCAGGGGTAAGGTTTTTTGCAGCTGCGGAATGAAATTGGCATTCAATGCAGCTGTTGCAGCCCGGCCTTCCTTTGTTTACTGTCGAATTAAGTGTCATACTCGTAGTGTTTTACAATTCACGTGTGATTACAATCACAAAAAAAGCTGTTGAGGTTTAGGCCACTATAAAAAGATATAGTTGGATATCCACATATCTTTGTCGCAAAGTTACTAAAAACTGTTAGCCATGGAAAAAAAGAAAATGTGTTTAGCACTCTTTTCTGGTAGCGTTGATAAGTTAACTGCTGCAGGAGTGATAATCAGCGGTGCTGCTGCCGACGATATGGATATCGAAATTTACGTTTTACTTCAAGGTGCTAGAGCATTTAAGAAGGATATCGGTGATGATGCCAGCAAGCTGGCAATGGCCGAAAATGCCGATCTAAAGGAGGAGTTTATGGCTTCGCTCAAGCGTTTGAATGTTAAAACATGGGTGGAGTTTTTCCGCGAGGCAAAGGAGATTACCAATCTTAAAATCCACATTTGCGGTTTAGCCGGAAAAATTTGGAACGGCGATAAGTTGGAAGATTTCATTGATATTGCTGACGATATTGTAGGTATAAGTGCATATATCCAAGCAGCTCAAGAGGCTGATGTTCACATGTTAATCTAAAATTATTATGAGCGTAGATGTAGAACAGCAGATGTTAGATCTGCAGAAACGAATTTCCAAGCTGGAGAATAGGAATAATGATCAACTCTCAATGGTTGTTTTCTCTGGTGAGATGGATAAAATACTCGCCGCAATGATTATTGCTACAGGGGCCACTGCCATGGACTCGAAGGTTAAAATGTTTTTCACCTTTTGGGCTATTGCTTCTCTTCGCGATGCCAAGAAGAAGGCCAAAGGCAAGGATTTCATGTCCAAAATGTTTGGTATGATGCTTCCTCACGGTCGCAATAAACTCAAACTCTCGAGCATGAACATGGGTGGCATGGGACCTGCCATGATTAAATCGTTGATGAAGAAGAAGAACGTGGCTTCGCTCGATGAAATGTTTGCTTCTGCAGCGGAGCTTGGCGTTGAAATTTGCATTTGCGAAATGTCCATGAACCTCATGGGCTTTAAGAAGGAGGAGATGATTGACTATCCTCACCTCTCATACTGTGGTGTTGGTACATTTTTGGCCGATGCCGACGAAAGTTCAGTTCAGCTATTTATTTAAACATTTAATATTTTACCATCATGACAACAGAAGAATTAAAGAACCTAAAGGCAGATAAGATTGTTGACGCTCGTGGAACCTCTTGCCCAGGTCCCCTTTTGGCCGCTAAGAAAGCAATTGGCGAAGTACAAGCAGGTCAAGTAATGGAAATTCTTTCGGCTGACGAAGGAACCAAGAAGGATATTCCCAAGTGGTCGACCAAGCAAGGCTACGAGTATCTTGGTGACGTTGAAGAAAATGGCTATTTCAGAATGTTTTTAAAGAAATAGTTGATGGATACCAAGGCAAACCCCAAGATTTTGGTGTTTTCGACTGAAAAGATATCCGACCCTGCCATCGATTTGGCAGGGTTGCTTAAAAAGCACTACTCCAGCCACGTATATTCAATTAGCGTTCCATGTTCCAGCGGAATAAAACCTCGCTGGATAATGCGTGCTTTTGAAAAGGGGTTTAGTGGTGTATTTATTGCAGCCGATGGTACCGATTGCTCATTCGGGGAACAGTGCGTCGATCGCACTTCTGATATTGTAAAGGCGACACACGCCCTTATGGTTGAAAAGGGGTTAAAACCCTCTCAACTAAAAATGGCCGCAATCTGCTCTGTTTGTGCTGAACCATTTGTAAAGCATATTACAAGCTTTATGAATGAGTTGGAGGCATTGAGCAAGGCCTAATTCAATCTTGAAGGAATAGCTTGGTTGTTCTTTAACAACAGTTTTGAGGGCTGCAATTCCTTGTGTAACTACTTTTCTTCATGTAAAAGAACTTACATCTATTCTGTTTTGAAGTTTAGCGTGTGAAAAAACGATTTATCTGCGAAGCAAAAGTTTATTGCAAGATAACAATGGAACAGCTCGCTGATTTTTCATGATTTAAGAACTCAATTATGCCAACAAATCAAGAAATTGATCAAATAACTGACTTTGACGTATTAGTTGTCGGAGCGGGTATAGCGGGCGAAGAATCTGCTCTTAAGCTCGCAGATATGGGTTTTCGGGTATTACTAGTCGAAAAAGAACCTTCGATTGGAGGTAAAATGATCCTCCTGAGTAAGGTTTTTCCTACACTCGACTGTGCTGCTTGTATTACCACTCCAAAAGTTTCCGAAACGGCTCGCCATCCCAATATTACTATTCTAACTCTAACGGAGGCAGAAAGTATTGTAAAGGAGGAGAATGGCCTATTTTCGGTAGCTTTGAAAAAGCGCCCACGCTATGTGGTTGAGAAGGATTGTACCGGTTGTCAGGAGTGCGAAAAGGCTTGTCCTGTAATCGTGGAAGATCAGTTTCAATTCAACTTGGTAGCTCGTAAGGCTGTATACATACCGTTCAATATCGCAAATCCGCGTATTGCGCTAATTGATATTGAAAATTGTATGCTTTGTGGCGCATGCGAACAAAAATGTCCTTCCAACTGTATCGACTTCTCTCAAAAAGAGGAGATCATTAAAATTAAGGTTAAGGCAGTTATTGTCGCTACCGGTTTCACCCTGTTCGATCCTACATTAATTCCTCGGTATGGTTATGGTCGATTCAAGAACGTAATCACCTCCATGCAAATGGAGCGGGAGCTTGCACCAACTCGGCCCTTCAACAATGTGCTTAGGCCATCCGATGGAAAGACACCCGATAAAATTGCCTATATTTTCTGCACAGGCTCACGCGATCAAACGTGCGGAAATGCTATTTGCTCACAAGTATGCTGCATGTATTCCACCAAGCAATCTCAGTTGCTAATGGGTGCGCTTCCTATGGCTGATATTACCATGTATTACATCAATATTCGGGCATTCGGCAAGGGGTATGATGAATTCTATGAGCAAGCAAAGGATATGGGGGCCCGCTACGTTAAGGGCAAAGTGGCTAAGGTTACCGAAAAGGAAAATGGCAACCTAATACTGCGTTACGAGGACATTGCAACTGGAAAAGTTACGGAAGCAGAGCACGATTTGGTAGTGCTTTCCGTTGGTCTTCTTCCAAATCCAGCAATTGTGAATGTTTTCAAGAATGCAACCCTCGAATTGGATGCTTCAAACTTTATCAACCAACCCGATTTATTGCAAAGCCCGGCACTCACCTCTATAAAGGGAGTATTTGTTGCCGGAACAGCTACTGCTCCTATGGATATTCCCGACACTATTATGTCTGCCGGTGCTGCTGCTGCTGAAACATCTGGTTATTTAAAGCTACAATCATGAAGAAGAAAATAGGAGTTTATGTTTGTCATTGTGGCGGAAATATTTCCGATTATGTTGATATACAGAAAGTAAAAGATGCCGTTAAGGATGAGGCAAATGTTTACTTGCTAAAGAATACACTCTTTGCCTGTTCCGACTCCTCGCAAAAGGAGATGGTTGATGACATTCAGACCAACGAGCTGGATGCAATTGTGGTTGCATCTTGTTCCCCAAAGCTTCACGTTCCTACCTTTCGCGCTGTGGCTGCACGAGGTGGTCTTAACCCATACAACTACGTTCAGGTAAATATCCGCGAACAAAGTTCATGGGCTCACTCCGACAATCCAATGGGGGCAACGGAGAAGGCTATTTTGTTAGTAAAGGCAGGAATTGCTCGTGCTTCGGAGTCGGAGGCATTAACCTCGCAGAAGATTCCTACAACTAACGCGGTGGCGGTAGTGGGAGCAGGTATTGGTGGTATGCGCTCCGCAATTGCCCTTTCCGATATGGGTACAGAGGTGTATCTAATAGAGAAGGAAGCTTCAGTAGGGGGGCATGCCGGAACGTATGGTGAGGTATTTACTTCCAAAGTTCAAGGAAAAGATTTGGTTGCAAATCTTCACAAGGAGATTAAATCTCGGAGCAACATCAAGCTGTTTACAAATGCTCAGCTTTCAGAGAAGAAAGGGAGCATTGGTAACTTCGATATAAAAGTAACAGTGGGTAGTGAAACCCTTCCGTTGCATGTTGGTGCCTTAATTGTAAATACTGGTTTTGATTCTTACGAACCATCAAAAGGTGAATACGGCTATGGCGATTTTGATAATGTTATCACGCTGCCAAAGTTTAAAAGCCTGATTGATTCTACCGAGGGTCAGCTTGTTTATAACGGAAAGACTATCAATAAGATTGCCTACGTTTACTGTGTGGGTAGTAGGCAGGATGAGGGTGATAATAAGTATTGCTCACGTTTTTGCTGCACTGCAGCAATTCACTCCTCTCTTGTGGTGAAGCGTAAATTCAAGAACATCACAAACATGCACTTTACCCGTGGTGTTCGCACCTATGGTAAGCAAGAATTGCTCTACGCCGAATCTTCCAAGAGTGGAGACATCTACCTCCAATTTGCACTCAATAGCATTCCTCAGCTAGAGGCTAAGGGGAATAAAACCTTTATTAAGGTAAAGGATATTCTCTCTGCAGGTAGGGAAATTGAGACGGAAGCCGACTTAGTTGTGCTGGTAACGGGCATGGTTCCGCGCCAGAACGACAGCTTGATGCACAAGCTAAAGATTCCAACAGGTCGCGATCACTTCTTCAACGAAATCCACATGAAGCTGCGTCCAGTTGAGACCGTTATCGATGGTGTTCTAATTGCAGGCACATGCCAGGCGCCAAAGAATATTTTGGAGACACTAAATTCCTCAATGGCGGCTGCAGCAAAAGCAAATTCCATTCTTACAAAAGGGGAAATAGCACTTGAACCTACTTTGGCTATGGTGAATCCAGCCGCTTGCGTTCTTTGCGATAAGTGCTTTACCGCTTGTCCATTCGATGCCATCAGCGAAGTTGATTATGAAGGCCGTAAGGTTGCCAAAATCAGCATTTCAAATTGCAAAGGATGTGGTATGTGTACACCAGTTTGCCCAACTGATGCCATCGATCTTGCAGGTTTTACCAATTCACAAATTGAGGGCATGGTTGATGCACTTTCTGAATCTTAAAATCTTTAGCGATGGAAGCCAAGACAAAAACAATTAATATCATCAAGGAAACCCGAACAGTTCCTGCTCATGTTCAGGAGGGACGGAAGAAGTATGTTCGTATTCGGAAGGCAATTCTCGAGGCTCTGCGGGAGGAAGGAAAAACTATTCCTCAAGTTGCAGCAGCTACGCAGCTACCGTTGGACGAAACCACATACTACCTCATGACACTTCTCAAGTTTGGAGATGTGGAAGTGGAGGGAATTGATGATATGGACGAGTATTATATCTACAAATTGGTAAAATAATGGCAACTATAAATCCAGAATTCGGCAAGGAATTAAAAAAATACGGTGCATTCGATTATAATGCTTGCTACAACTGTGGCACCTGCACCGCTATTTGTTCTTTATCTACCGAAAACGACTCTTTCCCCCGTGAAATGGTTCGCCTAAGCGTTTTGGGAGACGAGGAGGGTATTAAGGCCTCATTAAAACCATGGCTCTGCTACTACTGCGGAGAATGTACTACCAATTGCCCTCAAGTGGCTAAACCGGGCGAATTAATGATGTCGCTCAGGCGTTGGCTTACGGGTGTTTATGACTGGACTGGGTTTTCAGGCCTGCTTTACAAGTCTTTGTCATTGAGCATTGTTATGTTTATCCTCACTGCCGTTGCGGTTATTTTTTATGGTGCCTACGAAAATTTCGATCTCGAGAAGATCATGCACGTTGGTCACTTATTTGAGATGATTGCCATAGCCTCAGTATTTGCCATTATTCTGCTTCCAAACATTGTTCGGATGTGGTGGCTGGTTATTGGCAAGCCGAAGGTGAAGGTTCCTGTTAAAACCTACTTTACGGCGATAGGGGAGCTGTTAGTGCACATGTTTACCCAAAAGCGGTCGTTAGGTTGCGATGATAACCAATTCCGTTGGTTCGAGCATTTCATCCTAGTGATTGGCTATTTGACGCTGCTGTTTACCACCGTTTTTCTCGATTGGTTTTCCGCTACAAACATGTTCGTGATCGTACTTGGATACATTGAGAGTATTATCATATTTGCTGTAACCATCGATTTTGTATCGAGCCGTATTAAAAAGAAAAAAGAGGTAAGTAGCAATTCTCAACCATCCGATTGGTTTTTTGTAATCTGGTTGCTGTTGATGGGCCTCACCGCTTTTATTGTAAGGCTGTTCATCGATCTCGATATTCTTGAGAACAATATATGGATGTATCTGTTCCACATGATTGTGCTGGTACAGTGGGCATTAATTATTGTTCCCTTCGGAAAATGGACTCACTTCCTATATCGTTCTTTTGCAATGTATATGGCAAAACTCAAGGAGGCTCAATAGATTTTGAATCTTGTTGGCACTGACTGATTAATTGGTGCCGATAAGATGCTTTCTTTACTAAACCATTACATTTATTGCCATTTTCTTGACTAGTAGAGGTGGTATAATATTTCATAAGAAGAGGCGCCATTACCATTGGGGCCTCTTTTTATCTATAACCATTTCTCCTTTAAAAGTTTTAGTTATAAATTTAGTGGTCAATAAAATCCCCAATTATGGCCCTGAACTCATATTACCAAGAAGCAACTAAGTTAACTCCCGAAATTTCCTGCAATGCTGAACTCGGGGTGGTTGAACTTAAGGGATTGTTTGTTTGCACCGACCCTCAGGTCCTAGTGGATCCGGTTGTTCAATGGATCAACGATTATGTTGCTGAGACGGGGGCCAGTCCGCTCACGCTTAATTTGAGGCTGGGGTACATCAATGGCATATCACAGGAGCATTTAAACAGAGTCCTTTTAAGCCTCAAGGCTACCCATAGGGAGGGGAGGGAAGTTATGGTGAACTGCTACTGCGAACCCGACGACGAGGATATGCTTGATTGGGCCGATGAGCTGGCGTCAGTATTTAGGCTTCCCTTAGCAATCGTTACAGATTAGTTCGGCGGTTTTCATGAATTTGCAACTGTTCTAATAGTGTACTTTCGAAAAAAAGTAAATTAGACATCGTTATGATTACCTGTGCTATACCCATACTCTTTTGGGCAAATACTTTCGAATACCTCTAATCGTAAACAAATTTCCAGGAACCATCGGCTTGTCGCTCCCAAACCGTGTGAAAAATTCCCTCGTTTTCGATCATCTTTCCAAAGGAATCCATTCCGGAAAAGTGGTATTTTCCGTAGGTGTAACCTAAGTCACCGTTGGCGGAAACTCCAATGAAATCTGGCTTCCACTCCAACTTAACGTTTTGTAGTCCACTGGGCTTACCGTAATAGGAGAAAATGGAATTTTTACCCTTAATAAGGACATCTCCCCGGTTGATAACGGCACTATCGGCAGCAAAGAATGTAAATGCTGCTTGAAGCCCTTTCTCTTTGGCCATTTGTGCAAATGCATTTTCTGCAGCAGCAATTTCGGTTACATACTTCGCCTTATTGTTGGTTGAATTGTCCTTGCTACATCCACTTATAAGGTATACTAGCAGTAGGGCGGCTACAATTGTTCGAACCATGTTCAGTATTTTATTATGAAATGCTTAAATTATATGCTACAAAGTTCTTCTTATATTTTCAGAAGTGAAGATAATAATTACTGGATAAAAATGGATGTTCAATGCAATTTTTCTACTTACCCAAAAGTTCCTTGAGCTTGGCTTCGAGTTGTTCAGGCGATGCTGGTTTAGAAATAATGGTCAGGTTCTGATCAACTAGCACCATTTTTGGCGTACCGGTTACATTGTATCGCTTGCAGATGTCGTTCTGCCACGATTGAGCAGCAAGGGTATTGGGCCAGTCAACTTTATAGTCTTTTAGAAACTTTTCGTAATCTGACTTTTCGTAATCAACTGAAATGCCAATAATTCCAAATCCTTTTGAACTGTAATGATCGTAGATGTTTTTTATGAGGGGCAATTCATGAATGCAATGCGGACACCAGCTGGCCCAGAATAGAACAAGCGTATATTTTGCTTTGGATTGTGACAGTGTAAGTTTATTCTCGTCAGAAGTAGTAATTGTAAAGTCGAAGGCCTTTTGTCCAATCGCGGTTGCTTTAATTTTTTCTATATCAGCTGGAGTAATTGTTTGATCATCATTTTGGCTGCAATGCGATTGAATAAAGCTATCCCACAAGTAGGTGGTTAATCCATCGTAATCTGTCTCCCCAAAGGTGTTGAAGAGATCGTTGGCCCAAAATAGAACGAGATTTTCTGCAATATCCGACCGTCCAAATAGGTTATTTAGTGCATTCTTGAAAACGGCTTCCTGCGATTCCTTATCGAGTGTAGTATTGAAAAATAGTTCGAGGTAGCTCCAAATTAGTTTACCGCTTATTTCAGTGAACTCAAGCCTTGGATCGGAAAGGTCGACATTGTCAAAGAAATGTTCCTGTCGCCACTTTTTCAGTTCATCCATTGTTAGTGCAGGTGGCGGAACTGGTCCAACAGTAGCCTTAATAATTGTTGAGGCAAGTAAGCCTAGGTTATTTTTGGCAAGATCCAGACATTTAATAGTATACTCCTCTTTTGCTTTGGTAAGTTCTGCTAGGTATGCTTGCTGTTGTTTGCCTCTTTTCGACGATTTTCTTGCTAATTTCTCCAGCTCCTCCTTTTTGGAGTCATATTGTTCCTTCTGATTTAGAAATGCATGAAAGACCTCGTTTTCTTTAGAATTGCTAAAACTAATTGATGCACCTGATGTGCTATCTTTTGCCTGAACTGTAAAGCTAGTGCCTGTATAAAGAAATTGAATATCTCGCTTCCCGGGTAAAGTGAACAGGTATTCTCCTGCCGTGATAGTAGAGTCTGGCTTAAAAGTGTATTTAAAGTTGTTGATTAAAAGGGAATCAACCTTTTCCATTTTACTACCATGGTAGCGAAAGATTTTCGCTAAAGGTGCTTTGCTGCCATTAATAGTAAATGTAATTTCTTGAGAATATAAGCTTCCCGTAATACACGCTGCAAGCAGAACAGCTAATGTTTTTTTAAGCATAAGAGTATTGTTGACAGTTAATATTTTTTATCTGACCTACTTTTCACTTTGTCCTTTTAAAACTGGGCGATAAAAATAGATTCGGCCTTTCACCATATTTGTGAGGTTAAATTCGCTCAGGCCTACCTTACGCCCCGAAAATCCAGTATTTTGGTGAGCTAATTCGTAAACACCTGGCGCAATTACCTTATACACAATGGCGGTATGGTGGGGCATCATTTCGGTAGTGGTGGTGTTCCCTTTTTTGTATACCACTTTTACGTTTTCGAATTGGATAATATCACCCGGCAAGACCACATCTTTTTTTGGGTCGATGCGTTTGCCATACTTATACTCACCATCCCATTCGGCGTTATTATTGGTGAGGGCTCTGTTGGCAAGGTCCCAGCATTCTCCCCTGTCCACTTTTTTGCCTATGACCGTGGTGACGTAGTCCACAATTTTCTGATTCAATACCGGTAGCTCCTGCCCAATGGCAAGTTCTGTAACTAGGAGCATCGTGGCAACTGTCAGCCATTTAATTACTTGGTTCATCTTAACGAAGATTTTTCATTTAGTACTTGTACAAGCCAAATATCGTAGAACGGTTTCAGTTGAGGATGTTTTACCTGATTTTCTATCTAGTAAGCCATAGGTGAATTTTTTGCCTCAACTCTTTTGGGTTAAACGGTTTTATGAGAAAATCGTTCATTCCGGCCTTGATTATTCTTGCTTGAATATCCGGTAGGGCAGAGGCGGTCAATGCAATGATGGGGATTTGTCGTGCGGAGGACTTGTCCAACTTTCTAATATTTTCGGTGGCTTCATACCCTCCCATAATGGGCATCTCAATATCCATAAGTATGCAGCTGAAATCTTGGTTTTTAACCATATCAACAGCCACTTGACCATTTTCGGCATGGAAAAATTGTGCGCCCCACTTGGTGAGAAATTTTTGTGTGATGAGCTTATTAATCTCATTATCTTCAACCACAAGAATGTTAGATCCCTTAAGCGAATCAGCAATTTCTCCTTCTGGAATTTCTACGATTTTCGGTTGCCGTTCCTCTTGAATGGCAACAGTCATCCATAGGTCGAAGAAAAAAACTGAGCCTTCACCTTGCTTGCTTTTTAATTTAATATCGCCACCAAGTAGGTTAACCAGCCTTTTGCTGATGGCAAGACCCAAACCAGTTCCACCGTATTTTCGGGTGATGGCAGCATCGGCTTGGGTAAACTCATTAAAAATTACGATCTGCTTCTCTTTTTTTATGCCAATTCCGGTGTCAAGAACCTCAAAGCGAACCAGTATTTCGTTTTGTTTGGTCTCCATCTGCCTAATCTTTAGGCTAATGTGGCCAGCTGCTGTAAATTTAATTGCATTACCCACGAGGTTGGTAATAATTTGGCTGATACGGAAAGGATCGGTTACTACCGAGTTGGGTAGTTCTTTGTCGACCTTTGTAACAAATTTCAGCCCTTTGTTTGCTACGGTAACCTCAAAGGTTTTGGCCATGCTCTGCGCAAAGCTGGCGAGGTTTACCGAGCGTCGCTCAATGGCTATTTTCCCGGCCTCTATTTTACTGAAATCGAGTATGTCGTTTATAAGGGCGAGAAGACTTTGAGCGGAACTAAGCAAGGTGTCTAGGTTCTCTTTTTGATCGAACCGAGGTTCTTCTTGGAGCATGAGGTTTGCCAGTCCTATAACTGCATTGAGGGGCGTTCTAATTTCGTGGCTCATTACCGATAGAAATTCCTCCTTCGCTTTTGATGCTCTTTCAGCAGCTTCCTTAGCGGCTAAAAGTTCCATTTCTTGCTTCTTTCGTTCCGATATATCAATGAGCAATCCACGGGTACCGGTGCAGCTGTTCTCCTCTATAATTGGACTTAGGTGGAGGAGTACCGGAAATTCTTTGCGCGATCCGTGCTTTGCCAAAAATTCACCAATGGGAGATTTCTGTTCTACTGTAGCAGCTTGGAAAATCTCATCGAACCGACCAGCGTCGGCCCTGCTTAGCAACTTTTTTAGAAAGAAGGGGGATCGACCTTGTTGTAGACTGAATTGTTTGTATAGAAGGTCGTTGGCATATGTTATAGTTCCATTAAGGTCGGTTTCAAATACCGATTCGGGTAGCTGCTCGGCAAATTCTCTAAATTTTTTTTCGCTTTTGCTTAGCAAGTCCTCAGCCTGTTTTCGTTCTATTGCAGAGGAAAGTAGGTTAGTAATAGTTTTTAACCCTTCTGATTCAAATTTTTTCCATGAACGGTAAACTCTTGTCTCCTCAAAGCAAACCACTCCAATAAGCTCGTTGTGCTGGAAAATTGGTGACACCAAAACAGACATGGTTCCACGAACAGTGAACATCTGCTGCCATGATTTCGGTAGCTGCTTGGAAACGTTTTCTATGGAGAGAATGTCTCCAACACGGAGCTTGATGTTGTAATCGGATAGCATGTTGAGGTCGATCCTCGTCACAACCTCCTTTCTGCTTTGAATGCTGGAAGCGCACCATTCGTAGGTAAGGTTGGCAAATCGATTATCGTCAACGGCTAAATAAAATACCCGAGAGAGACTAAGCATCTTGCCAATTTTTGCAAATTGCTTTTCCAAGATTCTCTCAAAGGACGGATTGGTTGCCAGTGTGAAGGAGAAGTCTGTCAGAAACTCTTGCCACAACAGGTTCTTTTCTCGTTCGATTTGGTATTCCTTTTGTTCAGTAATATCGCGTGAAAGGCCGGCGATAGCAATTACCTCGCCCTCAAGATTCATTACGGGCGATTTAAATGTTTCCCAGTGCACCGTTTTACCAGCTATCACTTCACTGGTTTCAAAGAAGAGTTTTTGTTCTGTTGTTGCTACCAGATCATCATTCTCCTTAAAAATTAACGCTTTATCGTAGGGCCAGAACTGAAAATCGGTTTGTCCAATAATTTTTTCAATGGGTTGGTTGTAGTGGTTGGCAAAGGCATCGTTTACTGCAAGAAATTGCCCGTTAGTATTCTTAATCCAAGCAAGGAAAGGGATGTTGTTTAGAATGGAGGAGAGCTGTGCCGTCCTCTCCTGAAGCATGTTTTCTACCCGTTTGCGCTCGGTAATGTCGTTAATAGCCGATATGATACAATCTTCGCCTAAGATGTTTATGATTTCGCCGGAGTATAGCCCAGTGGCAATTTCACCGCTGGCCTTTCTAAGCAAAATCTCCCTATTCTCAATGCGGCTAATGTTGGTCAGATCTTTTCTTATTTTTAATCCATCTTTGGGTTCAACATAGAAACGAATTTCTGCTGTAGTTTTTCCAACTACTTCAACCTTTTGTTGATAGCCAAATGTCCTTAGGAATGAATTGTTTACATCGAGAAATATGCCGCCATCAATGGTGGTTATGGCCATGCTGATTGGGCTGGTTTCAAAAGCCTTGTGGAATTTCTCCTCCGAGGCTTTAATGGCTTTTTCAGCATTTATTTTGTCGGTAATGTTTTGGCTGAAAAGAAAGAGGACTGGGCGGTCACTCCATGTTCCTCGCATTATGGAGGTTTCAGTAACAAGTGCCTCCCCATTCAACTTAAAAACATCGGTAACAATTCCCTTTTTGTCGGCAAGTCGAGGATTGTCAAACAGTTCTTGGGCTTGGGCAACTATGTCGTTTGAATGGAGTTCTCCTAAAGATTTAAATAGGATTTCATGTTCCTTATATCCGAGTAACCGGAGGGTGGCGTTGTTGGTTTGAATAATGTGCAAACTACTGTTCACAATTAGAATTAGGTCGTCGATGCTGTTGTATAGTAGCCTGAAATTCTTCTCTTCCTCAAGAACTACTGCCTCAGTCTGTTTTTGTTGTGTAAAGTCGATGGCGCTATCGAGCAGTGCGGTTTCTCCACCCCAGTCTATAATGGTTATGTGCGACTTTACCCATTTCAGGTTGCCCTCTTTATCCAGAAGGCGGTAGGTTATAGAATTCCTTCTTTTATTCTTAATCTCAGGAAAATCTTTAGCAAGAACTAGGCTTAGTAATTTTTTATCTTTTTTATGGACAATGTTGATTAATGGTTTGCCAACTAAATCCGATACTTCAAAACCACCAATTTCGGCGTAGTGGCTGTTGCAGAAGCAGATTTTATCGTGCTGAATAATTGCAATACCGGTTGGAGTATTGCTTAATATATTCAGCAATTCATCTTTGCTCAGGTGTGCAAACAATTTTGGCGTATTTTCTTCCATCCGATTTTGGTATGCGGCCAGTTGGGCAGAGGTAAATATAGGAAAAGTTAAGCCTCATTGTTCGGTTCCACAGGCTCAACTTTTTGTAGTCTTCTCTAAATGCTTATAATAATGGCAGAGGTGGGTAAGTCCACAGCTGTTGCACTTTGGATTTCGAGCAAGGCAGACGTACCTACCATGCAGAATTAGCCAATGATGGGCAATGGGTATCAGGGCCTCTGGAAAATAGGACATCAGCTGCATCTCTGTTTCTAGCGGTGTTTTGGCTTTGACTGAGAGGCCAATTCTTGCTGCAACTCTAAACACATGAGTATCTACCGCAAGGGCTGGTTTATTGAAAACCACAGAGGCAATCACGTTGGCCGTTTTCCTTCCCACGCCCGGTAATTTTTGAAGGTCATCTATATCGGATGGTACCTCTCCTTCGAATTGATCAATTAGCATTTTAGCCATACCCGATAGATGTTTCGCCTTATTGTTGGGATAGGAGCAGCTGCGTATCCTTTCGAAAATATCCTCAACATTGGCGGCAGCAAGTTTTTGTGGCGTTGGAAACTGCTTGAAAAATGGCGGAGTAATTTCGTTTACGCGCTTATCGGTGCATTGCGCCGAGAGGATTACTGCAACCAGAAGCTCGTAGGGTGTGCCATAGTGGAGTTCCGTTTCTGCTACTGGCATGGTTTCCTCAAAGTAGGCTATTACCTGACTGAAGAGCTCTTTTCGGGTCATTGTATTTTTGCCCCTAAGGTAGCAGCTTTTCCTTTTATGGGTGAATGAGGCCAATTTTTATCCTGTCGTTTGCCGAATTGAAGCTACCTTTGGGAAATTTTTAGTGTATGGCTTCTTTCTTGCAGGTTGAAGGGCTAGGCAAGTCTTTTGGCGATTTGGTTCTATTCACCGATATAAAGTTTTCTGTTGATCAATACCAGCGGGTTGCACTTGTTGCCAGAAATGGTTCTGGAAAAACTACCCTGCTCAACATAATTGCCGGAAAGGATAGCGCTGACTCCGGAGGGATCGTATTTAAGAACAACCTGCGAATAGGTTACCTTGAGCAGGATCCCGATTTTGCACCGGACCTCACGGTTTACCAGGCGGCGTTTGCCTCCTCTTCGCAAATGGTGGAGCTGATCCGCAACTATGAGCTGGCTATGCATGGGCATGAAGGGCTTGACCTTGGGCAGCTGATTGAGCAAATGGACCACTTTAAGGCATGGGATTACGAGGTTCGCGTTAAGCAAATTTTGACTCGCTTCAAAGTTGATTTTCTAGATAAAAAAATTGGTGAGCTTTCCGGTGGGCAACGGAAGCGTGTGGCGCTTGCCAACGTGCTGATAAATGAGCCTGACTTGCTAATCCTTGATGAGCCTACCAACCACCTTGACTTGGAGATGGTGGAGTGGCTGGAGGAGTATTTGTCGGGAACCTCCATTACTTTGCTGATGGTTACGCACGACCGCTACTTTCTGGATAGGGTATGCACCGACATTGTGGAGATAGATGAAAAGGAAATCTATCAGTACAAAGGAAATTACTCCTACTTTCTCGAGAAGCGACAAGAGCGGGTTGATGCACAGGCCAGCTCGGTAGAGAAGGCCACAAATTTGCTTCGTCGCGAGAAGGAGTGGATGAGTAGGCAGCCACAGGCTCGTGGCACTAAGGCAAAATATAGAATCGATGCTTTCTACGACCTCAAGGATAAGGCCAACGCTGGCCGGCGAGAATCTTCGGTGGACATCAGCTCTTCTGCTCGGCGGCTTGGGGGGAAAATTCTAACGCTGGAGAATGTGTCGAAGCGTTTTGGAAAGCAGGTTATACTGGATAATCTTACCTACACTTTTAATCGCTTCGAGAAGATTGGTATTGTGGGAGATAATGGTACCGGTAAAACTACGTTTCTGCGCATTGCCACCGGTGAAATGATGGCTGACTCGGGATCAATCGAGGTGGGCGAAACAGTAGTTTTTGGCTACTATAAGCAGGATGGGCTTGCCTTTGATGAATCAAAAAAGGTAATTGATATTGCTCGCGATATTGCAGAGGTGGTAAAGGTGGGAAAGGACAAAACGTTGGGCGTTTCGCAATTCTTGACCCATTTTCTGTTTCCCCCCGATATGCAGCAGAATTTTGTTTACAAGTTGAGTGGTGGCGAGAAAAGACGCTTATATTTGCTAACTATCCTCATGAAAAGCCCTAATTTTTTGGTGCTTGATGAGCCTACCAACGATTTGGATATTCTCACGCTTAACGTGCTGGAGGATTACTTGCGCGATTTTACCGGTTGCGTGATTGTGGTTTCCCACGATCGTTACTTCATGGATAAGGTGGTGGATCACATTTTTATTTTTGAGGGCAATGGTGCCATCAAAGATTTTGTGGGTTCTTATTCCGAATTGAGGGAGTGGAAAGGCTCGCTCGAAAAACAGGAGCGCAAGGATAAAAAAGATTCGAAACCACTAGTGGAAGTAAAGAAACCACAGGTTGATCGCCCTCGTAAGCTTACCTTTAAAGAGAAGAAGGAGATGGAGTTGCTGGAGCGGGAGTTCGAAGTGCTGAACGGTGAAAAGCAACTACTGGAAGCGGAACTGAATTCGGGCTCACTCTCTTCTGCATTGCTCGTTGAAAAGTCGAAGCGGGTGGCCGAGATACTGCTGATTGTGGAGGCGAAGGAGCTTCGGTGGCTTGAACTGAGCGAGGTGGAGGATGGCTAGCTGTTTTTTAGCTGAAATACGACCGCCGGTCCAGTTTTGCCGTGCTTGCGAAACTGTTCGCTTATTCTAATTCCAACTATCCAAGCAATCTTGTTTCCCGATTCAAGCACGAGCGTTTTTGACCGTTTTTGACTGTCGAGCTTCATATCGGTGAGAAAATCACTAACCTTTTTACTACCGTACATTCCAGAGGGGGTAAATGTGTCGCCAGGTTTCCATCGGCGTAGGGTTAGGGGAAAGGTTAGAGCCTCTGGGTCAAATACTGCAATGGAGGCCTTGCGGGGCATACTCTCTCCAGAAAAAATTTTACTTTCCCACCTAAGTTCTACTGGTTCGGTAAGTTCACCTTGGGTTGTTGAGATAATAGCTATTTCGTGCTCTTCGGAGATATTGGGAGCAACCACAAAACTGTTTCTGTTTTTCCAGAGTGTATGGGTAGCCGACTCGATTCGTTTACCCGTTTGTGCCTTGACCAGTAACGCCGTATTTTCAATTTCCCCTGGAGTAAAGCCATATCCGTAAAGAATTTCAAACAGAATGCTCTTCCAACCAGGCAGCGCAGTTAGTTCATCGATATCGAGGTGCAACTCCTCCGACTCCATCTTGGAGATGTTTGTTCTAACGGCATCAACGCTACCTTCGATTAGGGTGCTATAGCTGGTGAGCAGCGACATATTTTGCTCCATTGTTGCCATAAAGGAGGGATTCATCTCCTCGAATAGTGGAATGATATTGTGCCGTATAAAGTTTCGTCGATAAATATCGGTAAGGTTGGTGCTGTCCGTTCTATATTCCAGCTGGTGGCTGCTGGCATACTCCTCAATTTCTACACGAGTAAGGGCAATAAGTGGTCGAATTATGTTACCGCTTATGGATTTAATTCCCTGCAATCCTTTAATGCCAGTTCCTCTGGTGAGGTTTAGGAAAAAGGTTTCAATGGAATCGTTTTGGTTGTGCGCAATGGCAATGTATTTAGCCTTGTGTTCTTCGAGCAACTCTTCAAACCAGGTATATCGAAGCTCGCGCGCAGCCATTTCAATGGAAATGCCTTTTTCCCTTGCAATTGATTCTGTTTGGAATTGTTTTACAAGACAGCGTATTCCATGCTGATGACAGTAGTTTACCACAAATGCCTCGTCCTCGTTCGACTCCTTGCCCCTGAGAATGAAGTTACAATGGGCAACGATGATTGGAAAGTGGCTGGTTTGGAGCAAATGGAGTAACACCATAGAGTCCACACCACCGCTTACGCCAACAACTAGGGTTGGCTTTCCTAGGGCGTTTATGGTAAAAAAGTCACTCACAAGGTTGCTAAAATCCTTTTTCATTGCAGTGGGAAAGTGTATCGTTCATTGCCTTTGCCTTTACTGTGCATTCGGCATATTCTTCGTGGGCGTTGCTAAGCATTGTAATTGCTCCTCCAACGGCATACGAAAGGTATCTATTTGTTTCGTTATACACAAAGCTTCTGATCACCACATTGAAATCGAAGTCGCCATTTGGGGCAATGTAACCTACCGATCCCGAGTAAATGCCCCGCTGAAATGATTCGTTTTCGTCTGCCAGCTGCATGGCTCGCAGCTTGGGTGCCCCAGTCATGGAGCCCATGGGAAAGGTTGCTTCAATAATGCTGCTGAAACTAATTGGCATGCGAAGCTTGCACCTAACCGTAGAGATGAGCTGATAAACCTGGGGAAAACGATAAGGGCGACAACACTCCTCTACCATAACCGAACCTCTGGCGGCAATTTTTGAAAGGTCGTTCCTTACTAAATCAACTATCATTACGTTTTCGGCAATTTCCTTTTTGGACTGCAGAAGCGCTGTGAGATTGTTACTATCCTCCTGTTCATTGCTACCTCTGGGGCACGTCCCCTTTATTGGTTGGCTAAAAAGATTCTCACCATTTCGCTTTAGAAAGCGCTCAGGACTTGCGCACATCAAGTAGCTGTTACCATGTTTAAGCCATGCCGAAAATGGAGTAGGGGAGGTCTGCTTCAACTTTGTAAACAGTGCAGCTGGGTTAAGTCTCACGCCCTTTTGGCTAAATTCCTGACAAAAGTTAACCTCATAGATGTCGCCGCGCTGTATGTGCTGCTTTAGCAGGTTTACCTTCTGGAGATATTCTTCTTTGGATATGGTTGGTTTAAGGGAAATAGGTTCTTCCGAAATTACATCTCTGCTGGTAATGAATGGGTCCATGGAAGTAATTTTTTCAACTACCCAACTTAGCCTTTCATTGGGAAGCATGCTTTGAATCTCAACCGTATTGTTCTTTATCGAGAATACGGTTTCCGGTTGAAAGAAGAGAAAGTCATCAAAGCCAGAATGGTCTATCGGGGTCGTGGTTAGCGGGAAGAACTCGTTTTTTAGGTTGTAGGAGAGGTAGCCAAATAGCCAATCGGACTGCTTTGATTGGTGTTGGTCAATGGATTGGAGGCTATGCTTTTTTGACGAGATCAATGCAACAGCATTTGCTGCAGCAACTAGTTCATAATCGAGGTATTGGTTGTGGTTTTCACTTTCGTATTGAAAGCCGTTAGAGTCATAGTAAGCTGAGTATTCAAAGCTGGAGCAGTAGCTTAAAATATTCGATTTAAGCTGGTTTAAATTCAGTCCTTCCGAGGTAAATGTAATGGTTTTTCTCACGGGTCAAAGTTAACAGTTTGCTTAACAAACAAAAAGGCCCGGAATGCACCGGGCCAATAATCCTTCTACTTGTTAATTTATGATGTCTTAGTTTTTGGCAGACAGGTATTCTTTTACACCATCCTGGGAGGCTTTCATGGCCTTTTTTCCTTTCGACCAGTTGGCGGGGCAGACTTCACCATTCTCCTCGAAGTATTGGAGCGCATCTACCATTCTCAACGTTTCCTCTATGTTACGGCCCAAGGGCATATCGTTCACTACCTGATGGCGTACAACTCCATTTTTGTCGATTAAAAATAGACCTCTGTAGGCTTGAGGTATTCCGGTAAACTCAACAGCACCAGCTTCGTTGTAATCGTAGCTGCCGGCCAGCACGTCGTAATTTTCGGAAATAGTTTTCGATTGATCGCTTACCAAAGGGAAGTTTACCCCCTTAATTCCACCTTCGTTAACAGGTGTTTGAAGCCATTTCCAGTGTGAGAACTCTGAATCTACTGAGCACCCTACGAGGACGGTGTCTCTCTTTTTAAATTCCTCTATTTTTTCTTGGAAGGCAAGAATTTCGGTAGGGCACACAAAGGTGAAATCTGCCGGATAGAAAAAGAAGACTACATATTTCTTTCCAATATATTGCTCCAGCGAGAAATTCTCGGCAATCTCACCGCCATTTATCACCGCTTTTGTTCTAAAAGCAGGAGCTTTTTTACCAACTAATACAGACATGGAATTAATTTTAAGTGTTACTGTTTAAGCTCTAGAACACCACGACAGCTGGTTTTGTTTACCAAGTTTCTTATGATTACTGAAATTTAACCTGATCTGGAGGTGTAGGATAAAAATTTTCAAATCGGCTGCCTTGGATGCCAGATATATTTATGTAGCTTGGAATTGAGCCAATTGGCAGCCGAGGGTAGAAGGCCAACTGGATTTGTAGAATGCGAAAAACAAGATTTTCATTTCTCATTCTTACCCCAATACCAAAACCGGAGTAGAGTGCACCGTCAAAAATGTTTTGCGAAGCATGCCCTAACGTGCCCATGTCGAAAAAGGTGTAGAGGGCAACGTGGAAGTCCATGGGTGCATATGGAGTAAAAAAGACCACTTCAGCATTAATATTCAGCCTCTTCGTACCCGAAATATCTGGAATTCGTAGGCCCCTGATACCGTCGTTGGATGATAGTAAAATGGTTTCGCCTTCACCATAAAATCTGTTGAACCCTTGCGTATATGCCACATTTAAAAACTGTCTCATCTTGAAGGTTCCAAGCTGCCACAGGTTAGAGAACTGGCGGAAATCAACCCTGGCCGTTCCTTGTTCTGGGTTACCTCTTCTAATGTAAGACCCAATGCTAAATTTTAGCATGTTGTATCCAAGCGAATAAAGCTTACCCATACTAAAAATGGCGCCTAGATAGGTTCTTTCGTTGTATTCTCCAATTTCATAACCACCTGTTAATTCAAGTTTGAACCCTTGAGAAATGTCTTCCGTTTTTCCATATCCGTAAATAAGACTATTCTGAAAAAATCGCTGTGAGGAGATAGTTATTCCACCTAAAAGAATGGTCCGGTCATGAAATTCTGGGTTATAGGTTTTGTCAGTTGGTGGTCGGCTTCCAAAGGTATAGTTTGTAAGTCGCGTTGCAAATGTTAGCTGCTGTTTATAGTGTGTGAATTTGGTGCCTCGGTTTAAAACAAAGCTGCGACCAACCCAGCCGTCTTTAACCTGTGATTGGACCACATATATACTATCAAAGTCGAAGATGTAAATAGGCTGTGTACGAATGACATATGATATTCCTCCAGCATATTTTAGCCTTGTTTGGTTAAAGGCTCTTGTGGCGGAAAGCGACAGGTATTTGTCCCCAAAAGCGTTGTGATAGTTGACGTCGCCATTTATGAATTTTCCAAAGGTGTTGTTGATTTTGTAGTCTCCGTCAAACCCAGTGTTTGACGATGCTTTATAGTCATACAGAACCGTTGCTTGGAATTCATGACCCAAACCACCAATATTTCGATCGTAAACTGAGAACTGGCCCTTTTGTGAGTTGGATACTTCAAACTGGAAAGCAGTGCTCCAGACATCCCTAGTTGTGATGATCACATCAACAGAGTCGCTATTTTTTGCTGCGATGGCCCAAATTTGAGCATCAGCAATAAATGGCAAATTGCGCAAAAACTGCTCGTTTTCCACTGCAGCATATGGGTCAAATGGTTCACCCTTTTTCAGCAAGGTATTGTTCTTAAGGATATATTGGCGGGTATTCATATGCAGCCGGTTGCCCCACATCTTAAGTTCTTTTTGAGCGTTGGAGGTGTCTGAGGGTGTTATTGAAAATACGGGGTCCTGTATATATCGAATACTTCGAATGGGACGTCCTGAGAATGGGGCAAGTTGATCTTCTTTACTTGTTACCTCCCCTTCGTTGGGTTTTACGGCATGATTGGTGCTTCGTACCATCCAACTATATACTTCCCGGGTAAATCCCTTTTTTGCTGCTTGCGTCCTTAGTTGGGAAAACAATCGTTCACCCTTTGCACCGTCTCTTACGATAACAAAATCGACAGAATCGTTAAGGATAATGGTGGTGTCCTGATCAATTTTCAGCTTGTAGGTGGAGGTAACCAGTATCTGCCCTCTTTTCAGGTTAAGGGTGTCGGCGCCATGATTTTCGGCCCTAACCAAAAAAGGAAAAAGCAACCATTGCAGCATGGTTGCTAGGATAGCTATATTACGCAGTACTATTTTCCCTCTCATTATCGGTTATACTCTGGAAAGGTATAACGTGATTTGATCGAGTTAATTTTCCTTTCCGAATTTTTTAGAGTTGATCTCTACTTTAAGAATAAAGAAGTAGTTTTTCTCATCAAGCTGCAGGAACTGATAGTTAAGTGGCTCTCCTATTTTTCGAGCAATATCAATGAGACCAAGTCCTGCCCCCCCCTTATCGGAAAGTTTACCTTCGCGTATCTGTTTACGGTACATTTGGTTAAGCTCTTCTTTTGTTGCGGAGTTCACCTGATTTAATGCACGTTCCAGTGGTTCTTTGTGGTATTCTGCCACCTTGTTGGAGGTAATAATGTAGTATACATCTTGTTTTTTCCCAATTATGAATAGCCCATTTCCAATGTTGCTTTCCTTGATTTCATCGGAGTGTTTGTTCATGTTCTGCAGGGTTTCAACCATAACATGGTAAACCTTACGCTGAACAACCCTTTCCTCGCTGTTTTTCTCCATGTCTGACTCAGCCATTGTGGTGAACATCTTAGTGATTTCATGGCTAAACTCTCCAAGGTAGACCACTGAAAAGCCGTTTTCAATCATTTCATCGTAAATGTTTGAAACGGACTTGATGAAGTTAAAAGTCAGATTCATAGGTAGGCTATTTTTAGGTTGTTGAAGTAAATCGAAAGCAACGCAATCTAGCAATTTATTTAGCAAACTGCAAGCGGGAAGTGCCTCATTTCTTATTGAAAGATTGGAATAAGAATTTTCTATCGCAGAGGTATTGAATGTCCAAAGTGTCGTACTACATCATCTATGTGGCTATGCAATTGCAAGATATAATAACTTGACTAATACATTCCTACAGGTCATAAGAATTTCCTTTTTGAGAGCCACTGTTTTATTAGCTGTTTCCATATTACGGTAAACGTAACCTAGCCTCTGTATGTAATGCACTGATTATTATGCTTACAAGTTTTCCCGCAAAGTTTGATTACTTCTCTTCCAGCACGTCGTCGGAATTAAACTTGTAACCAAGTCGTTTGCCGGTTTGGACCTTCGAATTTTCAATCTTCTCAGTAACCTGGGCTACCGAGGCAATCTTAACGTTGTCGTAAGGAGGAACAAGTAGGTCGAACTCTAGCGTGTAGAGCATTGATGTTTCCACAATTTTGCGCAAAGCAACCTTGTCAATAATGGAAGATCCAAAGTTGCTATAGAGGAAGCCCATTTGCCGCTTTCCTTCTACAAAATAGTGCATGTCCTTGTTTACAAATATTCTTCCAATGAGGTATCCTAGGTCATCGTACCGGTTGTATTTAAAGGAATCGGAAAGAAAGTTGTAGATGTTAATGATTCCGCAATAGCTACGCATTTTGTCGTCCTGCACATAGGAGAGTTTCCACACGCTATGATCCCTGTCAAACTCAAAAATATTGGAGTGCATGCTGAAGATTAAAACATCACCAGCCATGCGCATTTCCGCTTCAAATTTCCCCTTTTCGCTGTATTCAAGCCGAATTCTCTTGTCGAGCCCCTTAATATTTAGGTTTATGTCGGTTGTGATCTCATGAAGCACCTCCTTGAGCATCTCCATCACTCCTAAGGTATTATCGTAAATTTTCTGCTTCAAGGAAGCTTTGCTCGAAAGTGTTTCGACAATAAGTTCCTTTGCCTCTTTAAGTTTTTTATCAGCCATGGTAGAGATAGATTATTGCTCTAAAGTAAAAAAAAATAGGACCAGTTAGCTCTGGCCCCATTTTTTATTCGTGTTATGCTGATGTTTAGTATGCTCTTGCAAAGATTACCCTGTGGTGGGATGGCTTACCAGTAACCATACACTTACCCTCTTCTTCAGGTGCATTAAGAGGAATACAGCGAATGGTTGCCTTGGTCTCCTCCTTGATTTTCAGCTCGGTTTCGGAGGTTCCGTCCCAGTGAGCGAGAAAGAATCCACCCTTTTCATCAAGTAGCCGTTTGAAATCATCGTAGTTGTCGACGGGAGTAATATTTTCGTTTCTGAACTTGAGCGCTTTTTGGTAAATGTTGTCCTGAATGTCGTTTAATAGCAGCTCCACTTTATCGGCGATACCTTCCACCGGAATGGTCTCCTTAGTTAGGGTATCACGACGAGCCACCTCAATGGTTCCATTCTGGTAATCTCTGGGACCCATGGCCAAGCGTACAGGAACCCCTTTTAGCTCGTATTCGGCAAACTTGAAGCCGGGCTTTTGGTTATCTCGGTTATCAAATTTAACGGAAATACCCTTTG
>DATKVT010000113.1 GCA_035529935.1 Williamwhitmania sp.
CAAAAACGGCGGCTGTTTGAGCGAAGCGAGTATTGCCGTTTTAGCTCGCGAGGCCGTAAAGGGTCGGCGAGCAGCCAAGGCTTGATTTTTTCGTTCTTTTTTATCAAGAAAAAAGAACAGAAGAAATAAGTTGCGCACCTACGGAGCGCCAACGCCTCTCCTTATAAGCTCTACCAACGTTTGGCTCCTACGGAGCCTCGCGCTTTTTCGCGACCTAGGCTGTACTGCCAACAATGGTCCGTAAGCTCTATAAACCGTTGAAACGGTTCAGGCATTCCACCGGTAATTAATTACCCACGGTTGAAACCGTGGGCTATGACGTTCAATGGCGATAGTCCGAAGGCGAGCGCCCTAGGCTGCGCAGCCGGGGACCCTTAGGCCGAAGGGAGCGTAAAAACGGCGGCTGTTTGAGCGAAGCGAGTATTGCCGTTTTAGCTCGCGAGGCCGTAAAGGGTCGGCGAGCAGCCAAGGCTTGATTTTTTCGTTCTTTTTTATCAAGAAAAAAGAACAGAAGAAATAAGTTGCGCACCAACGGAGCGCCAACGCCTCTCCTTATAAGCTCTACCAACGTTTGGCTCCTACGGAGCCTCGCGCTTTTTCGCGACCTAGGCTGTACTGCCAACAATGGTCCGCAAGCTCTATAAACCGTTGAAACGGTTCAGGCATTCCACCGGTATTTAATTACCCACGGTTGAAACCGTGTGCTATGACTTTCAATGGCGAAGGTTCGAATGGTAATTCGAACTATGCTACCAACCGCGTTATCTACCTCCTTACACCACTTAGCTCCTGCATACCCCAATCCCCACAACCCTTTCAGAAAAACGTTCAACTTTTTTCAAAAAAATTTGCAATTGTTTAAAAAGTATGCCGTAACTTGGGTAAGCCTTTGATACGCAGCCTGTAGTTCGCCGCACGCAGCTTGCTGCATTTGTAAGAATGAGATGGTTTTTTTTCAGTGAATAACTTCATTTTCTAACCTTTAAAACGTTTCAACTATGTCAAAAGAAGATTTTGATTTAAATGCTGCGACGATTGAGGCAATAGCCGATGCAGCTAGTCCAGCCATTCCCATTGCAGCCATGCTGCAGGAGGCGGAAGATTTAAACGTGTGGTGCCAACCCGACAAGGCGCAGCTGGTGGCAGCCGGGCTCGACTGGACGCTGGTAGATAGCCTTCCGGCTCGGACGGGTGCCTGCCGCTACGCCCAGTCGCTGTGGCAGCAGCAGTACCAAAGCCGCGAGGAGGCACAGCGCGAGTGGGCTACCCGCTCACCCGAGGCCTACGCACTGCGCGACGAGCTGGTGCACCACTTCCTCTTCGCCTACCGTAACGCCCCCGACCTGCTCGCCCATGCCCGCCGTATTGCCGAAGGCGCCGGCCATGCCGACATGGTGCAGGATTTGGCCGACCTTGCCGTGCTGGGAAAGGCCAACCCCGCCCCGCTCGAGGCCGTTGGCTTAGATTTGGCCCAGCTCACCACCGCCGAAACCCTGGCCGAGGAGATGGCCGACCTGCTGGCGCGCAGCAACGGCGAGCGCATGAACGACAGCCAGCTGCGGGTAACCCGCGACAAGGCCTACACCTACCTCAAGCAGGCCATGGAAGAAATACGCCGCGTGGGCCAGTATATATTCTGGCGCAACGACGAGCGGCAGCGCGGCTACGTGAGCAAGTATATCCGTAAACATTCAAAATCGAACAAGGAGAACACCACGGAGCAGTAGTTCAGGCTCGGTAGCATCCAGCGCCACCCTTTTGCGGTGGCGTTTTTTTTAGCAACCCGCTGAACCCCTTTGCTAGGGCGGGTAAAACTTGCTAAGAAGGGGTAAACCATTGCTAAGAACACCCGAACCTTCGCTAAAATCGCCTAAACCATCGCTAAGAACACCCGAACCTTCGCTAAAAACGACCAAACCTTTCCTAAGAAGGCCCAAACCTTGGCTAAGAAGGTGTTAAAACTTGCAAGGGACACGCCAGCCAAGGGGTTGGGGTGGAATGATTATGACAATTGAACTTTATCCAGGAGAAGACAGCTCGGTGCATTCACGAGATTTACTTAACTTAGCCTCTGCAATTGCCTTCTTTCCATAAATTATATTGTTTTCCTTTCAAACGCTAATCTTTCGCTTGCAACAGCTGAATGTAAAACATATTCACCAAAAGATGCAAACCATTGTAACCCATCGAATCGTGCACCAGAATATGCCCCGGCTGGCGCTGGAATTTGCCTACGATGCGGCCCTCATAGAAAAGGTGAAGCAGGTGAAGGATGCCCGCTGGAGCCAATCGCTCCGGAGCTGGCACATCCCTCTAACCAGCGAAGCCTACGAGCAGCTGAAGGAGCTAACACTTGGCCTAGCCCAGCTGCAAAAGGGTGAGAGCCGACTCCCTTTGGAGATGAAGCCACCGTTGGGCCAACCAACCCCTGAAATAGCAGCCACGCTCAACGACTTTACGCGCTACCTTGAGCAGCGCCGCTACAGTCCACGAACCATTCAAACCTACGAACATGCGCTCAGGCAGTTTCTGCAGTGGATAGCCAAGCCAACCGATGCGATAACCAACGCCGACCTGGAGCGCTTTAACCACGATTACATCCTGGCCAACAGCTACAGCTTTGCATTCCAAAACCAGGTTATAAATGCGGTAAAGCTATACTTTAAAACGTTTTATGGCAGCCAGTTTAACGTGGAGATGGTGGAGCGGCCACGCCGCGAGCACAAGCTACCCAACGTGCTGAGCAAGGAGGAGGTAAAGCGCATACTGGAGGCCCACACCAACCTCAAGCACCGAACTATGCTTAGCCTGGTATACGCCTGTGGGCTCAGGCGAAGCGAGCTGCTAAACCTGAAGCCGATGCACGTTGACAGCAAGCGGGGGATAGTGACCATTCTAAATGCCAAGGGGAACAAGGATAGGATAGTGCCCATTTCGGAGAAGATGCTGGCGCTGCTAAGGGAGTACTACAAGGCCTACCGACCTCAGGTTTGGCTATTTGAAGGGCAGAATTTAGGCGAACAATACAGTGAAAAAAGTTTGCAAAGTGTGTTGAAGCAGGCCTTGACAAAGGCAAAGCTTTCGAAACCAGTAACGCTGCACTGGCTGCGCCACTCGTATGCTACGCACCTGCTGGAAAGCGGCACCGATTTGCGCTTCATTCAGGAGCTGCTGGGACACAAAAGCAGCAAAACAACAGAAATTTATACCCACGTGAGCACTCAGAGTTTAAAAAAAATAAAGTCACCATTTGATGATTTGTAAAAAAATAGGTAGCTTTGATATAAAGGATGACGCCCGTCAGACCTATCCACCCCAAAATGGGTGGATAAGGATGATTTTGTCAGACCTATAAACGAGTTGTGCCCAATAATATTAAATCGTTAAGCCCAATGATTACGTTACTTTTATAATATTAACTTTAAAATATTAACTATGGATTTCAAAGAACAGATTAAACAACTCGGTGATAAAATCTCGAAACTTAAAGACCAAGTTAAGACCGAAGAAGCTACAAAAAATGCGTTTGTTATGCCATTCATTCAGATTTTAGGCTATGATTTATTTAATCCAACCGAAGTAGCACCTGAATTTGTTACTGATTTCGGGGCAAAAAATGTTGAAAAAGTTGATTATGCTATCTTAAAGGATGGCCAACCTATTTTGATAATTGAGTGCAAACATCATATAGAAAATGTTGAAAAACACTACACTCAAACACATAAATATTTTCATTTAACTAAAGCTCGATTTGCTGTTCTTACAAATGGCATTCAATATAATTTCTATACAGACCTTGATGCTGCCAATAAAATGGACGAAAAACCATTTTTGAGTTTTGATATTACCAATATGAAGGAACAGCAAATTAAAGAATTAGCTAAGTTTCATAAAAGCGGATTTGACATTGGCTCCATTCTTAATACTGCAAGTGAATTAAAATACTCAAATGCAATAAGGAGCGTATTAACGTCAGAATTATCAAATCCAACTCCTGAATTTGTAAAATATTTCATTAAACGTGTTTATGAAGGTAATGCAAGCGAGAAAGTTATACTGCAATTTACAGACATTGTAAAACGCACAGTTGACCAAACCTTCACGGATATAGTTAGTGATAGATTGATGAGTGCAATTAATCAAACAAAGCAAGCTACTCCAGAAGCATCTGTTGAGAATTCAACCACCACTGATGAAGAGGAAAATAAGATAATTACAACTGAGGAGGAGTTGAATGGATTTTATATTGTTAAAAGCATTTTAAGGATAAAAATTCCAGCCGAAAGGATTGACTATAAAGATTCATTGAATTATTTTAGCGTTACACTTGATGATAGTAGTAGAAAAACAATCTGCCGTTTATGGTTCAATAGCCAAAAGAAAAAGTATCTTGGATTGCTTGATAATGAAAACAAAGAGACCAGATTTGAGATTGCTTCTTTAGATGATATTTACAATTATTCTACCCAACTTATTGAAAGAGTTGAGTATCTTGACGAACAAAAATAAAATTACTGGGCACAACACGCGGTCATAAAATATTGGGGTTTTATTGGTATGCCAAGCGCATCGCTCGCTGGCAAGGTTTCTGTCGGTTGATAGATTCGGAGCCACGAACTCCCCAACATTTCATACCGCCAACGTTGTGTGTTATTATGGAAAACCTCTACATATGCCAATAAGTATTTATAAACAAGAAACAGCAGAATCAATTGCTTGGTTATGCAATGATTACTGGGATTTACCAACTCAAATTGACGAATTGGAAGAATGGTTAAAAACTAAGTGCAAGAATTTGAAAGCTGACAAATATATAATTGATATTGCGTTTGACATAAGACCAAATGCGACTGGCGGTGGTTCTGCGATTAGTTCTGAATCAATGAAGATAATGGCTGAAAATAATATGGACTTGTTCTTATCAGAATATCCAAATCAGATTGAAGACTTAACAGAAGAAAAATGATTGAATTACCTAGTTTTTTATGTTATCCCCCATTAATTAGTGGATTGCTATTGGTTTTAATTATCGCAACTTATAAATGGACTTTTAAATCGACATTTAGAAAATTTTGGATAAGTTTTAGTCAATTTCTAATAATTTATACTTTGATTGTTGGTAGTGCTGCATCTACTGAAATTAAAATCAAAAAGGACTTAGAAAAATATGAACTTAACAATGAAGGTCTTTATTCGGAAAAAGAAGCTGCCGTTTTGTATGAAGCTACAATGGATAGATTGATAAACGATGTCGGAAGAAATTTTACTGTGTTTACAGGATTGTTTATCTCAGGGATATTTTCACTAATTACTTATTTTGTATTATGGGGATATGATAAATATAAGAGATTGAAAAAAGAGGATAAAGAAATAACAACACACAACCCACAATAAATGTAAGCGCTAAAACAGTTTGCAAAAGGCGAAATATTTTTAACTTTAATGCAATTAATAAACTGTAAAACAACTTGAAACAGCGCGCCTACGTTTATTGTCAACGTTACCTGCAATTTTATGACAAACAACCAGAAATCATGAGCATTGTCAACGAAATTTACAAAGAGGACTATAGTATCTCAGAAGATAAATTACTTGCTAAAGTAATCGACATACCTGAATTAACCGCAGAAGATTTATGGCTATTACCTCAATATGTTTTTGATGAATGGAGAAAGAAACATGACTATCCACGCATACTTGATAATTTTAAAAGAAGATTTAATAAGTTTACGGAATGGATGCAAGCCTATTCATTAACGGATGAAATTCTAATGGACGGTTATATATCATCCTTTATTAGAAATAAATATACAGAAGGCAAAAATGATTTAAAGTTTCATCTAGTATTAGTAACATATAAGGGAAAATCAAAGCATCAAGTCTGGTATAGTTATGATAAAAACAAAATTTATAATGCACAGAATATCACATACGAATATAAGGGGGAATTTATAAGTTATTTTGATTGGTGCGAAAGTAATAATATTGAAAATATAGAAATTAATGTGGAAAGATTACACCAAGCATCTGTCCAAGAGCAAGTTTATTACAATTTCGATTTAAAACTACTTAAAATGGGAGGAATAGAACCTCTTAAAAATGGGTTAGGCCAAATATTAAGACCAAAAAAAATTGAGTTTGTTAATTTAAATGGTTTAAAATTAAGTGATGAAATAAACAACAACAAATCAATTGAATTTATTTTTAGCACTGTTGACAATTTGATTTGCAGTCACTTGAAAGTGTTTTTTATTACATTTGATAACTCTAGTGTTAGAAATTTATATGTAGAAAACTCAGATATTAGTAATTGGGATTTTATTAACTCAAATACTTCTGGTAGAATTAAAGACTCTTCAACAAAAAACTTTCGAATTTGGGGTGGCCAATTTATACCCGTTTTCGAGAACACTGAACCTGAAGGCTTCGATGTTTACCATTCAAACTTAAAGCACTCAACAAAATTCGATAGAACATATAGAGCACTTTATAAAGCGAACAATGAGACTGGTAACTATAAAGAGGCTAACAAATTCAAAATACTAGAATTAGATTATAAAAGGAGCAATGCAGCTGGATTTTTCAATAAAGCAAGTTGGATGATTGATAAATATTTCTGGGGGTATGGAAAAGAACCTAAAAGAATTATACTGTTTTCTTCAATTATTATCTTATTTTTTGGTCTTTTATTATCATTGATTTCTCATCAAATAATACCCGACAAATTACTAATAACGCTAAACAGTTTTGAAATAGTCTTACATAGTATTTATTGCAGTGTAGTCACATTTGTAACACTGGGCTATAGTGATATATATCCAACATATGGTTTAGCTAGGTTTATAATTTCCATTGAAGCAATTTTAGGTGCTTTATCTATGGGTGCTTTAGTTGTAACTCTGACTAAAATGAAAGAATAAAAAACTGCAGGTAACAGCTGCTAAAAACCATTGGGGCAGATGGTTAGATAATATTTATTTTAGTATATTGCATTTATTTTAACGTGGGACAGAGATGCTGCTTCGAACTCCCCAACGGTTTTTAGCAGCAAACGTTGTGGCAAAGGTTGCGAGCGAAGAAAAAGGCATTCTTGTATCGTGATTCCTTTTCGGTAATGTTAACGGATTGATCTGATTTCCATGATTTCTAAGAGTTACTCAAAAAGGACACAAAACCAATAACGATTCTAAATTGCATAATGAGTTCTTTGATAATCTGATTTATTCGTGCGAATACCTATATTTAATGCGATTCATTTGATGCTTAGTAGAATGGCAAAAAGTGTTTCAACTTGATTGAGTTATAGGTTATTCTGATAATGGGACTGACCAGGCGAAGCATGGAAAAAAAGGTGTAATAACCTCGGATTATCAGGAGTAATTCAATTGACTCGGATCGATTTATTAAGAGGTAAAAAGGAGTAATTGGATAGCTGACAATTGACTGGAAAGCCAAAAAAAGAGAAAAGACTAAGTTTGAGCATTCCTAAAAACTTTAGCACTTTCGGCAAATAAGCCAACGCTCAAGGCCAACTTAATTTGCCAAAACAGCTAAAGTGCATTATTCCGTAAAATGACAACAGATAAAATCAAAACTCCAAAGCTCCTTGTCATGAAAACAAAGAGCTTTTCCAGTAAATAGGATACATTTCGTTTTCGATTGACCAAACAAAAAACTTATTTACATTTAATTTACAAAAGTAAAACCCATGCCACAACAAGCGGTCATAAGGCATGGCGGGGCTTTCCTGTTGCAAAGGGTATCACTCGCCTTTAAATTTGGTGTACATTGATAAGTATTCGCCCCGTAATCCGCCACGACCTCATACCGCAATCCGTTAGCGAAAACCGTAAACAACCATACTGCATATAATGAGACATAACAAAAGACAAATTAAATGGCAAAAATAACAGAAGTTCGACTGACCCTTGCGGCCTTTATTTATGGTGTTGAAATAGACCTAAAAAACGTAATTAAAAAACACATTGCACCTTTCCACGAAGACATATATTTTTTCAACGACAACGACCTTCAGTTAAAAGTGGCTGACAGATTTAACAAAGAAAATCCTGGCGTTGACTACAAAAAAAACTTAGAGGATATTGTTGATTTTTTAGATTTCGGAGACACATTTGTTATTCTTAAAAAGAATAATGTTTTTTTAACTAAGCCAACGAATGATTATATAAATTCGATTTTCAATGACTTAGTTTCGATAATTCCAGTTCGTAATCGAGTAATGCACACTCGACCTCTTTTAGGTGGTGATTTTGCAATTGTTTATGATTTTATTACAAAGCTTAAGACAAATGACCCAATTGAATGGAAGGCAACAATTGAAACAAGAAACCTAATTGAAAAAGACCCTTCATATGTGTTAACCCTAAAATTTCCGACTTCATCTTTTAGCAGTCAAACAAACAGAGTTATTCATAATTTACCAGTTCCAGACTTTGATGAAACAGGTTTTATTGGTAGAGTAAAAGATGTTGATGATGTAAAACAATTAATTTTTACTAATAAGGTTGTTACAGTTCTTGGTGATGGAGGAATTGGGAAAACCGCACTTGCTTTGAAGGTAGCTTATGATATTGTCGACTTAAATGAAAAATGTCCTTTTGAACTAATTATCTGGACTACTGCAAAAACAACAATGTTGACCGCAAAGGGTATTGAAGAAATATATACCACAATAACTGATTATACAGGGTTGATTAATGTTATTTCAGACACTTTAGACGCAAAAGTTGAAGATAATAAACTCACCTCAATTTTAGAATATTTAGACTTATTCAAAACACTAATAATAATTGACAACTTAGAAACCATTCACAATGAAGAAGTAAGGGATTTTATAAGGAAAGCACAAGTAAAATGCAATATTCTAATTACTTCTAGAATTGGATTAGGAGAGTTAGAATTTCCAAGAAAATTAAGCGGACTTACTGAAAATGAATCATCAAAATTAATTCGAGAAATTGCGAGAATTAGAAACAGTGACACACTAATGAAGCTTCCACCTAAGACATTAGTAGATATTTCTGAAAAGCTATATTTTAATCCACTTGCATTAAAATGGTTTGTAAATACTGTAGAAATGGGAATTTCTCCAGCAGAAGTATTGGCAAACAAAGACGATTTGTTAAATTTCTGCCTAACAAATGTTTATGAAAAGTTAAGCGATGGAGCAATTGCAATTCTAAAAACAATTAGAGCATCAAGAAGAAAGTTGACAACTGGTGAAATCATATACCTTTCGAACTTCCAACCTTTAGAAGTTCGCAAGTATCTGATAGAGCTTTTTAGAACAACTCTGGTTAACAGAGAAATAAAGGATGCAAACAATTTAGAAGAAGTATATTACTACATATCTGATTTTGCTAAGGACTTTTTATCCAAAAACTATCAAATTGAACCTGAATATGTAAAGTCATTGACGAAAAAATACAAAGCACTTGAAGAAGGATTAAAAGATATCAAGAAATATAGTCGTTACAACGAGTTTTCAATTAATGCCCTTTCATTTGAAACAGCAAATCAAAAAATATCAGCTAAATTCTTATCCGAAGCATTAAGCTACTCTAAGGTTGGAAATTTTGAGAAAGCATTACAAAAAATAAATGAAGCGAAAAATATTGATGCCAATTATTCCGAAGTATATCGTGTAAGTGCTTTTGTCAAAGCTACTCAAGGTGACATTTTGAGTGCTGAAGAAGATTATCAAATGGGATTAGAAATTGCACCAAACAATTTAAGATTACTTTTTTATTATGCACAATTTTTACTGTTTAGTCTTGAAGACAGTGACCAAGCATTAATTTATGCTCAAAGAGTTTACGACCAAAATCCAAATCACCCCTACACATCTTTCCTTTTTGCAAGATGTTACAATCATAATAGAGACTTCAACAAGGCAATTCAAATATTAAGAAATCTTCTTTCAAATAAAGACTTAGACCCTAAAAACACAAGAGTTGCATATACGGAACTTATTAGTTTGTATTCAAATACTGGACAAAGTTTACTAAGAGTTGAAACAGATATTGAAAATGCAATTAATCATTACAAAAAGGCATTTGAAACTTTTGAGGAATGTGTAGAAAAGAATATTATTGACTATAAGGTTCTTAAAAACTTTGTTGACTGCTTATACAGCTTTATTAATACAATACCAACAACAGAAATTGATAAGAACAAAGAGATTGTAAAGACACTCATTTCAAGATATGAAAAGCAAATTGCCTTAACTCATTTGTGTCACAGAACTATTATGAAGTATGCAGACAAATTTGATGATGACAGTTTTAATCATATGCTTGACTTTGAAATAGGCGGAGACAAGAAAATTGGGAATGTTACCAAAGGCAAGGCTGATGCAAATTTTGTGTTCATTGAAACAGATAATGATAGAATTTATGCAAATCGTTACGACTTTATTGACTGCTCTAGTTGGTTAGACTGGAAGAATTTACAAGATGGACAACTTGTATCGTTCGAGACAGGGACAAATCAACAAGGCGACTGTGCAAAGAATATTAAGTTGATATACACAAATGATAAGTGAGAGGAGAAACGGCATCCGCTAACACACAATATAAAACAGTTGGGGTTCAGTGGTTTGCGAGCATTTTGTTCTCGCATCAGCTTTTTCCTCGGTGGATAAAGACACGCTCCGAAAACCCAACCGTTTCATATTGTCAAACGTTGTAGCCAATTTTAGAAAAACCACTGCGAATGAGATATATATTTACGATACTGATTTTTTCGATTTCATTTTTTACTTTCGGACAGGCTTTGGATGGTTTTTCTATTCGAAATACCAGTGTGTCACAGGATTCTTTGCCCAAGTTTATAATCAAGATGAACGAAACTGAATATTTTTTAGATACTGTACCAGAATCAATAAATCCAAAATGGATTGAGAAAATTGAAGTTTTAAAAAGTGAAGAGCAAAAAAATATTTATGGAAACGGTAATGGAATTGTTTTGATTTACCCTAAAATAAAGTATTTCAAACAGATTAGTTTGTTGCTTAAAACAACTCCAAAGAATCAAGAGCAGATTGACAAACAGACATTGGATAGTATTTATATAAAAGCCTTAAACAGCCAGATTGATTTGCAATTATCGAGTGGATGGAAATTCATTGAGCCAAACGAACAGACTGAAAGGATTAAAAATAATTTTGACCATAATAGTGTTAATAAATTTCTTTCAGCAGATGAATTATTTGACTACGCCTATAAGCACGGCAAGTCATTAAAGTTATATAGAGTTACTCATAAACAGATTTCAAATGATACGATTGATATAAACTTCGGGGATTTGGCATTAAAAGTAAAAAGAGGAATTTTCTTTAAAAATGGACTTCATTTTCGAGAAGCAAATTATTCTCTTGCTTGCGGTGGAACAAATGGATATATACCTGATTTCAGATTTGTTTACGTCAAACAAACGAAGACTTGGAAAATAATTGGTGGTAGTTGTAAATCGCCAGAGTGGACAGATAAATAAACGATTAAAAGAAATAAAAAACTGGCTACAATCGAGTAGACTGCCCCGCCAGCGAAGCTGACGGGGAGAGCCTCTCACACCACTGTACGTACGGGTCTCGTATACAGCGGTTCATTAAGATGTGGCGCAATTTTCTCGTAGTATCCAAGCATCGCCTCATACCCTCTCTTGCGTAAGCGTTCAAGGGTAATGGTC
>DATKVT010000114.1 GCA_035529935.1 Williamwhitmania sp.
ACTTCCATTTGTTCATATGGCCCCAAATTGTAACTATTACGAACATGAAGTTCTGATGCTTGTTTGCCATCCACAGCTTCTATTGAATAACTACCATACTCATCTTCTACAAGGAATGTTTTGGTTGGGGGTTTCATTTCAATCCTTCCATTTTCACCCAGAAAGGACAATCCTTTCCTTCCCTTTGTTTTGCTACAGAACGGGGCTGTTTCAAATAAGAACAGCGCCAGCGTCCGCCTTTATGCATATCTAAATGCTGGCAGGTTCGGCAGTTCTTTAATGGCTCCTCGTCATACTGGCAAAGCAAGTAATGATCACACCATTTGCATTCATACCAAGAGGCACCACCAATTCTTGCCAAAGGGAATTCAGAAAGAATAATGTCCTCGGCTCTGGCGAAATACTTCTCAGCAACTTCTTTATCATACCGAATGCGCTCATAATAGCGTTCATCATTGTCCTTGTTGACAACGACGAATAAAGTACGCTTTAATTTCAGCAGATGCATATAACATTGCACTTGAGCCCAATAATCAGGCTTCTTTTTTTCTACTCCTTCCTTTTTAATGCCATTAAAATTTGAATTGTTAGCAGTTTTCAGTTCTAATAAATGCTCGGTTTTTGGCGCATCAGGGACATTGGATACTGTTCCGTCGATATGACCTTTTATATGACCATATCCAGCGGTCATACCTTTCTGTCTATTTTTTACTTCGCAACCTGCAGCAATTAAATCCTTAATGATTATTGGTTCCTCACGATGACCACGGCTGAATAGCCGTTGCTGACGGGCTGTGATTTTTGATTCGGTTGTCCAGCGAAAACTATACCACAAATCGCGAGCACATGAACTCCCAATGCCACTGATGCCGAAGTAAGGACGTGGTTGTTGGACAATTGTTTGCTCTTCAATTGCTTCTTCTATCTTTAAAGTAAAGGCCTCTTTTGGGATTGCTACCATTACAATATCTCCTTCCATAATTTTAAAGCATCCATAGCTGTTTCTATCATTACTGGGGCGACTACAAACATCACCCAAATCCATACAATAATAACAAGGCCTAAAATTGATCGAAATACTATTTTTTCTAACATTGCTTCACCATTTCTTTGTACCAGTCACCTACTCTTTGAGCAGTCCCTCGAACAGATGAATCCCATATTCTTCCATGACCACTAATAAAATGGTAATGGTTTGGCATAAGTTTCAAATTTGGTTTCTTTTTTAAAATTTCCTTGTCTTTTAAAACTTTAATCATTTGATTTTACCTCCTTATTCAACGCATAGTTGTTATCATTAGTATAATACGGAGGGCCATAACAAGTACTTAATTCAAAGGGTTTTACATAATTATTAAAATCAATGGTTTTGTTAAGTTCGTATTCTCTCACTTCAAAAACATGGTAATCATCTTTTTCAAAATTCTTTGCTTCTATAAAACCATTCATGGCATCGATTTTATTGTCATATACCCCGACAATGCCTCTGTCATAAACTCCCATTCTAACGACAACAAATAATTCCATTTATTTCTCCTTCTTTTTAATTGTGCCCACTCGGTTTGTCACTCTCCTGCGGGATTTGAACCCGACCGATAGTTTACCTGTCGAGACATGGGCACAATAAGTTATTTTTGGCATAGGGCAGGATTCGAACCTGCAATTTTCCACTTGAGCGTATGCCATGCGAAATGTTATTTATCGCATCAATTCCGCCACCTATGCCAAACTTTATCCTATGCCCAAGGAACTCCACCTTTTTTAGCATCTTTAGAACCAGAAGTGGCTGGTTTGGTAGCACCAGGCGCCACTCCTCCTTCCAAAGCCTTATAATTCACCATATCATTGGTGGCCGGCCAATCCCCAGAAGCGGGACGAACTTTAATTTTTCCCAAAAAGGGAATGCCATGCAATTCCATTGTATCAGTGATTGTGAGTTTGCCGCAAGCCCGACAAATGGTAGCCAATTCCTTTTGCGCAATTTCAACTGCAACCGGGTTTGGATTGACGACATTCAAATTGGTCCAGATTTTACGTCCTTTCTGCTCACCATCCAAAATAGTGAACTCAAGTTTGATGTACTTTCCGGTTTTTGCTTTGGTATCTTGCATGGAACTTCCCGTTATTGCCATAGGATAATCCCCAGCCGGAATTGGTTCAAATGCTCCTAAGTC
Organism: Williamwhitmania sp.; assembly: GCA_035529935.1. NCBI lineage: Bacteria > Pseudomonadati > Bacteroidota > Bacteroidia > Bacteroidales > Williamwhitmaniaceae > Williamwhitmania > Williamwhitmania sp. The sequence goes on from DATKVT010000114.1 coordinate 2,175, forward strand.
CTCGTGTTGATTTGAATCGAATACTCCACCTAATTCAGCCATTTTATTGCTCCTTGTTTTAATGTTATTTTTTTGCTGTTGTTGTTTCTTTTTCTACTGCTGCTTTTTCTACTACTTTTTTCTCACCTCCTTTTCCATTAGTTTTATTTCCTCTGATTTTATTGAAGAGTTTTTCAAGATTCGGTTCTTCCATAAAATCCAACTTTCCAGAGCGATCTTTAGCTTCCCAATATAAATCCCGAGAAGTTTGGAGATAACTATATGGTGTGCCTTCTTCGGTTTGCGCAGTACGCAAAGCCAGCACTTCATCAAAGAAGTATGGCAGGGCTGTAACTAACATATTCCCAGGCATAGAGGGAACATGTTGGGTGACGCCAAAATCATCAGTAAGACGTTTAACTTTCGCTGTAAAGTAAATGTTGTGATTTGGCAAGTCTCTAAATGCTCGAATTATAACCGACATTTTATCTCCCAATTCGCCATAGGCTTGCCTCGGGTCTTTGGTTTCAGCTTTGGCAGTTGATAGGCAAACTTCTGCAATGTCTGATAAGGAATCCAGGGACACTGTTTCGTAAGCAGCAGCTTCTTTGCTATCCTTAAGAAACATAAATGCCTCATTGAGATTTTCCATAGATTTTATTTCAATGACAGGAATATCCTCATCAGCCAAAGACAGAAGTCCGCCTTCTGCACTAAGAATGAGATTATTTTTTGTAGTAGCACAAAGCCGTGTTTTACCAACACCAGCGAATCCATAAACAAGAACTTTAACTTTATTAACACTTTGTGCAGTGGTAATAATTTTAATTGCCATAATTATTTTTCTCCTTTTACAAGTTTAAATGCCAGAGTGGGGGTTGCCGGGGTTTCAACAACGACTCTTGTCAGTAAGGACTGAGGAGGCAAGGATTTAAAAGCAGCAACCTTGACGCTGGGTTTGTAGTCGATACAAGCCTTTTCCTCAGGAGTAAGTTTTGCCCAAATGGGAGTAAGATCATCATGAGCAACTTTATAATTGCGTCCGAT
>DATKVT010000115.1 GCA_035529935.1 Williamwhitmania sp.
TATTCCACCGTTTTTTTACCCGGTTTAACACCAGGAATAAAGCCTCCATTCTTCTTCATATCCTCAGCCATTTGCACTGGATTCACCGTAATTGCCGTGTAGAAATAGGTAAAAACGATAATTAGCAGCGAAAAGGTGAAGTTATACCAGAATCCGGTGTAACTGGAAAAAGCAGCAGCAATTTGCTGCCCAATCTCGCTGTTAAGCCGAGCGAACATCATTGGGATAAACATCAAAGCTTGTGCAAAAATGATAGGCATAACACCGGCAGCATTAATCTTCAAAGGAATATACTGTCTTACACCACCATATTGTTTGTTCCCAACGATTCGTTTTGCATACTGAACCGGTACTTTTCTGGTGCCTTGAACAAGTAAAATTGTTCCAGCTACCACCATGAATAACATTATGATTTCAACCAGCAACATTACCAACCCTCCAGTTTGTTCCGTTACACGTGAACCAAACTCAGCCGCGAAAGCAAACGGTAATCTTGCAATAATACCAATCATAATGATGAGAGAAATACCGTTACCAATTCCCTTGTCAGTGATTTTTTCACCAAGCCACATGATGAACATTGTGCCTGCAATAAGAATTATGGTAGATGGTATGGTAAACCAAGCCCCCTGTATAACAAAAGCGGATGCGGGGAGTTGGAATGAAAGGTTTGCTAAGTAAGCCGGGGCCTGAAAAAGCAGAATGCCTACGGTCAGAAACCGGGTAATCTGATTAACCTTGCGTTGGCCACTTTCGCCCTCCTTCTGTAATTTTTGAAAATAGGGAACAGCAATACCCAACAGCTGCACAACAATCGATGCGGAGATGTAGGGCATAATTCCCAATGCAAAGATTGACGCGTTGCTAAAGGCTCCTCCTGAGAACATATCCAGCAGTCCCATAAGGCCTGACGCGGTTTGATTCTTCAAGCCAGCCAGCTGCAGGGGATCGATTCCAGGAATAACTACAAAGCTGCCCAGCCTGTAAATCAGAAGTATTCCAAGTGTATAGAGAATTCTTTTACGAAGCTCTTCAATTTTGAAGATATTCTTGATGGTCTCGATGAGCGTTTTCATTCAACTAGAGTTTTACGGCAGTGCCTTGTAATGATTCTATTGCCTTCTCAGCACTTGCAGAGAAACCATTAGCATGAATTTCCAATTTTGAGGTAAGTTCACCGTCGCCCAGAACCTTGTATAGCTGTTTCCTGCTAACTAACCCAGCGTTAACCAAAACCTCGCGAGTTATTACGGTAATACTCAACTTTTTGGCAACCTCATCAATCATTCCAATGTTAATGCCCTTATACTCTTTGCGGAAAGGATTCTTAAATCCAAATTTCGGCAACCTGCGTTGAATAGGCATCTGACCGCCTTCAAACCCGACCTTGCGAGAGTAACCGGAACGAGATTGCGCCCCTTTATGACCCCTGGTGGATGTTCCACCGTGGCCCGATCCGGGACCCCTTCCGATTCTTTTCACTTTGTGGGTTGAACCTTTAGCAGGTTTTAAATTGCTCAATTCCATAGCCAATTTCTTATTGAGTTACCAGCTTATTTTACTTCTTCCACCTTAACAAGGTGCTTAACTTTTGCAATCATGCCCAAAATTTGAGCATTCGCATCCTTTTCGGAAGCACGATTGATTTTTCCCAGACCCAAAGATTTAAGGGTGCTTTTTTGGCGCTCTGAGCTACCAATCATGCTCTTAACCTGTGTTATTTTTACTATTGTCATGGTCTAGAATTCTATCCGTTAAACACTTTGGACAACTTAATTCCTCTCAAATCGGCAATGGCGCGTGCATTACGCAACTCGGTGAGAGCGCGAACGGTAGCCTTTACTAAGTTGTGAGGGTTAGAGGAGCCCTTTGATTTTGCAAGCACGTCGGTTACACCAACGCTCTCGAGTACAGCACGCATTGCACCACCTGCCTTAACTCCAGTTCCAGGAGCAGCTGGCTTGATGAATACCAAAGCGCCACCATATTTTGCAAGTTGCTCATGGGGAATGGTTCCTTTATAGATTGGCACCTTAATGAGGTTCTTCTTAGCATCCTCAATACCCTTTGCAATAGCAGAGGTTACCTCGCTTGCCTTACCCAATCCGAAACCAACAATCCCATTTTCGTTGCCAACAACAACGATGGCAGAGAAGCTAAAGGTACGACCACCCTTGGTTACCTTGGTCACACGCTGAATGGCAACCAATCTGTCCTTTAGTTCGAGATCGCTGCTCTTTACTTTACGTATACTAGTATTTGTCGACATAGTCCGTTAAAATTTAAGTCCACCTTCTCTGGCAGAGTCAGCTAACGATTTTACACGACCGTGATAAAGATATCCTCCACGATCAAAAACTACTTGAGAAATTCCAGCTTGCAACGCTTTGGAAGCGATTAACTTACCAACAAGCTGCGCTTTCTGGATCTTGTTTAGACCCTTTTGCTCTAAAATTTCCTTCTCTAGTGAAGAGGCAGCCACCATAGTTCTGCCATTTTCATCATCAACGATTTGTACGTAGATCTGTGCATTGCTGCGGAAAACGTTCAAGCGTGGGCGTGCCGTTGTTCCATGCACTATTTTGCGGATTCTTCTACGAATCCTTATCCTTCTGCTTAATTTGGTCAAGGCCATAGCTTTTAACTTTTATGTTATTTAACACTAGCCGACTTACCAGCCTTCTTGCGAACCACTTCACCAACAAAACGAATACCTTTTCCTTTGTATGGTTCAGGCTTACGAAGCGACCTAATCTTTGCTGCAACCATCCCAAGGAGCTGCTTATCGTACGAAGTGAGGGTAACCATTGGGTTTCCACGCTTCTCCGTTTTGGCCTCAACCTTAACCTCGGGGGGCATCATCAGGTGAATTTCGTGAGAGTAGCCTAAGCTTAACTCCAAAACTTGTCCTTTAGCTTCTGCTTTAAAACCTACACCAACAAGTTCCTGTTGAATTTTAAAGCCTTCGGAAACGCCAACAACCATATTATTAATCAACGATCTGTAAAGGCCATGCATAGACCTATGACGAGGTTGCTCGGTTGGGCGTGTAACAATAACGGAATTTCCCTCAACGGTAACAGTGATATCTCTATCAACCTTCTGCTTCAGTTCACCGAGCGGGCCTTTCACGCTAACCACATTACCGGAGTCCACTTTTATGGTAACTCCATGTGGTAAGTTTACAGGTTTTTTTCCAATTCGTGACATTACAATTCTCTAATTAATTAGTAAACGTAACAAAGTACTTCCCCGCCAACGTTCTGAATTCTAGCCTCTTTATCGGTCATTAAACCGTGAGAAGTAGAAACGATAGCCACTCCAAGTCCGTTAAGCACGCGAGGCATTTCAGCCACTCCGGCATATTGGCGTAAACCAGGCGAAGAAACACGCTCAAGGTGCTTAATAGCCGGCTTCTTGGTTACGGGATGATATTTCAGGGCTATTTTAATGGTGCCCTGTGGACCTTCCTCAACAAACTTAAAACTGAGGATATAACCCTTCTCAAAAAGAATTCGCGTAAGTTCCTTTTTCATCTTTGAAGCAGGAATCTCAACCACTCTGTGGTTTGCCCTCACGGCATTGCGAATACGGGTTAAGAAATCTGCAATAGGATCAGTCATTGCTCAACCTAGTTAAATAAATTACCAACTTGCCTTCTTAATTCCTGGTATTAGGCCGTTTGAGGCCATTTCCCGGAAAGTAATTCTGCTAACACCAAATAACCGCATATATCCCTTTGGTCGTCCAGTAATTTTGCAACGGTTGTGCAGACGGACAGGATTAGAGTTAGGTGGAAGTTTGCTCAAACCAACATAGTCACCTTCGGCTTTTAGCTTAGCTCGCTTTTCAGCATACTTCTCAACTAACTTGAGGCGCTTAACCTCGCGAGCCTTCATTGATTCTTTTGCCATATAGCACTAGTTCTTTTTGATGTTTTTAAACGGAATACCAAACTCGCGAAGTAGAGCAAAGCCTTCTTCGTCTGAATTAGCAGAGGTAACAAAGCTAATCTCCATACCTAAAATCTTTGTAATCTTATCGATATCAATTTCAGGGAAAATTAACTGCTCACGGATACCAAGGGAGTAGTTACCCTGGCCATCAAACCTCTCTTCAACACCGTTAAAGTCACGGATACGAGGAAGTGATACGGAAATTAATCTCTCCAAAAACTCATACATCCTATCTCTGCGAAGAGTAACTTTAACTCCAATTGGCATGCCTTTACGCAGCTTAAAGTTAGAGATATCCTTCTTGGAGTAAGTTGCAATAGCCTTTTGACCAGCAATTTGCGTAAGTTCCTGAACGGCAATGTCAATAAGTTTTTTATCAGCCACTGCTTGTCCAACTCCCTGATTGATTACAATTTTCTGAATACGAGGAACCTGCATGATGCTCTTGTAGCCAAATTCCTTCATTAGTACAGGAATAATTTCCTCCCTGTACTTGTTCCTTAAGCTAGGTACGAATTCCATTACTTAATCTCCTCCCCAGACTTTTTAGCGTAACGCACTAGTTTATCTTCATCGTTATACCTACGACCAATTCGGGTAGGCTTACGGGTGGCAGGATCAACAACATTTAAGTTGGAGATATGAATAGGTGCCTCCTGTTTAATAATGCCACCTTGGGGATTCTTTGCATTAGGTTTGGTATGCTTGGTAACCATGTTGATACCTTCAACAATGGCCCGCTCCTCTGTAGGAAGCACTTCAAGCACCTTACCTGTTTTGCCTCTATCGTTGCCCGTATTAACGAAAACAACGTCCCCCTTCTTTATGTGTAACTTCCTTTGCATTGATAGTCATTTAAAGGGTTAAAGCACCTCCGGTGCTAGCGAAACAATTTTCATGTATTTATCGCGCAGTTCGCGGGCCACAGGGCCAAAAATACGGGTTCCGCGGATTTCACCTTGTGCATTAAGGAGAACACAGGCGTTGTCGTCGAATCGGATATAAGATCCATCAGGACGACGAATCTCTTTACTCGTTCTAACAATAACAGCCTTGGTAACAGTACCCTTCTTTATTTCACTGGAAGGAAGTGCACTTTTAACAGTAACAACAATCTTATCACCAATGCTAGCGTACCTCATACCAGTTCCTCCAAGCACACGGATGCAGAGCACTTCCTTTGCTCCGCTGTTATCGGCTACGGTTAATCTGCTTTCTTGCTGAATCATGGCTACTTAACTTTCTCTATAATTTCAATTAGTCTCCAGCGCTTTGTTTTACTCAAAGGCCGAGTTTCCATAATACGAACGGTATCGCCAATGCTGCACTCGTTCTTTTCGTCGTGGGCCACAAATTTAGTGGTTTTATTGACAAATTTACCATAGATCGGGTGTTTTACTTTACGTTTTACGGCAACCACGATAGATTTATCCATCTTGTTGCTCATAACTATCCCGATT
>DATKVT010000116.1 GCA_035529935.1 Williamwhitmania sp.
AAGAGTGGATGGTATGTAACTACTTAGTACCAAACGAGCCTTTAAAATTGTTTTAAACGACATTTAAAGGCTACATTTGTGTGTAGAAAAATTGTGCACAATTCATTTTAGATTTGCGCACAATTTGTTTTGGCGATTATACATGCTGCAATGCAGAGAAAAATTTAAATGCACCAACCCAGCCATTCATAACCAGAAAAATATAATTCCAATGATGAGCATCAATAGCTCCAACCAGATGAGGTTGGGCGTACCGTAGGGCTACGTTTCCTTCAACCGGATGAGGTTGGGCGTACCGTAGGGCTACGTTTCCTTCAACCGGATGGGGTTGGACGTACCGTAGGGCTACGTTTTCTTCAACCGGATGGGGTTGGACGTACCGTAGGGTTACGATTGCTCCAACCGGGTGGGGTTAGACGTACCGTAGGGCTACGTTTCCTTCAACCGGATGGGGTTGGGCGTACCGTAGGGCTACGTTTTCTTCAACCGGATGGGGTTGGACGTACCGTAGGGCTATGGCGCTTTGGCAAAAAGATTGGGGTTTCAATTAAACATCATAGCCCACGGTTTAAACCGTGGGCTATGAACTGGTATTAAATCAGAAAGAATTCTCCTCGCCCTACTCCTTCACCAACCTCACATAGTCGAGCATGGCAGTATTGATATCACCATTCATGTTTTCGTTGTAAGGCAGGTAGGTGATTTTAAGCGTATGCTTACCCGGCATAAGATTTAGCACCAGGTTGTTGCTCCAACCCCAGTCGCTCCACTGGTTATCCTCAATAACCGGCATTACGACCACTCCAGCAACGTCGCCATCCACCAGAAGGGTGCGAATGGCGCAGGTGTTGAAGCAGCACATCCGGGCAGTTCCGTTGGAGTAGCGCGCGCTAAAGATGTATTTTCCGTCGGTATCCACCGAGAATGGAATCTCCACCGACAAGTTCTTCAGAAGGCTAAGCTCCACGAATCCTTTCCCCGAGAAGTTTTTGTAAGGCAAACTTGAACGGGGGGCAAAGCTTTCAGCCTCCAAAACAATCGGCTTGGATGCATAAATGGGTAGTGGCTCGCTCAAAAACGATTCTCCATCTTTAGCAATGGCTTTCACCTGATACTCCGCATAGCTGTTGGATGAAACAAACGAATATACAGTATCGGTTGTTTTTCCAACCGGAATGCCATTTTTTACAATTTGGTAAAAATCGGCTCCTGCACTCTTATTCCAACTCAGCTTATTTCCTTCCACCGACACGTTTGGAGTTGCCGGGGAGAAGAGCACATCAACAAGGTTTATTTTCGACTCAGGAAGTGGCTTGCTACGGAGTTCAATATCAATGCGATTTTCGCCTGTTAGGTTTCCTGCAACAAAGGCAGAATCTTGCTTAGCTCCATTTATTTTGAACGACTTAACTACATTTCCATAGCCCGATAGGGTGATATTGAGAATAGCATTTCGATAATGAAATCCCTTAATCTTAATGGTTCCTGCATAAGCCTTTGGCACGAATGGCTTAAACGAAATGCCTTCTGGTTTAAAGTTCATACCCAGCAGAACCCGGTAAATCATGGCAATATCTCCGGTTACGCTCCAAAGCTGCCTGTCGGAGTTAATCACGGTGCCCTCTTCCCTTCCCGTTTGGGCCACCATATTCTCCTTGTTGGTTAGGAACATGGCCGCCTCACGGTAAATGGATGCCAAACCGTAAGTTACTGCAGCCTCGTTCCCAGTTTTGGCAGCAGCCCAGTTCCAGTAACTCTGCACAAATGGCCAAATGCTATTGTTGTGGTATGGAGTGATGTCCGGTATTTCGGGATAGATGGTGGGAACGCCGTAGGGTGTTACTGGCATGTGTTCCATTAAAGTGGCACTCTTCTGCTTGCCGGCAACGCCAAAAATAACTGCAAGGGCCTCACCCAGCGCCTCCGACTTGGGAGAAACTGACATGTATGTTCGTCCATACATGTATTGCGCATAGTAGCCCTTCTCGGACTGCCACAACTCCTTGTTGATACCTGCCTTGAGCGCCTCCGCCTTCTGCTCGTATTCCCCTTGCTTTCCCTCCTCAATGGCCTCCATCTTGTTGAGAATATGCATCACCTGGCTATGAACCACAGAGGTACCCAAACACTCGGAACGGTATATATCCACCGGCATCATCCAAAGGGGGTAAGTTTGCTCACGCCAATCGAGGAACGACGACTCGCCCAAGGCTAAGCTACCTGGGTAGTATATGGTTTTAAGATCGGCTTCCACCGATTTCTTTACGATAGGATAGATGGTGTCGAGCCAGGCCTTATCGTCGGTAACCTTGTACACCTCCCACGCGGCCAGAGCCCAAGTCATTCTATCGGTGGAAACGGGCCACGATCCACCTGAGCCAGTGTCCTGAATAATCTTCCCGTTTTTCACCTTTTTCATAAGGCAACGTCTTGCCACAGGTGGGTCGATGTAAGCCAATGAAAGCACAATGCTATAGCTCATATCGCGAGTCCATACACCTTCCCAACTTTTGCCGGTGTTGAGATAGCCATCGGCCGTTCTATTCTTTTCCAACTCCTCCAACGAGAGGTTGTAAAGCGCATTTACTAACGGGAAGTTGGTCTCTACTGAAGGATACGCTTTGATATCGGCAGTGAGCTTCCACGTCCGCAGACTGTCGCTTTTGGCCCCAGCCGGAGCATAGTTCGACTGAATTTCGGTGGATGAAAGGGCGACGGCCTTGTAATTTCCCCAAACAACAGAGTCGGCATAAACCGTAAAGTTTGGGCTGGAATAAAGCGCTTGACGCCTGCTTGAGCCGCAGGCCGAAAGCAACACGGCAGCAATGAGCGCTAACGATGTAAATCTAATCTTCTGCATTTTTCCCTAAATGTTTTATTCTGAAAATACTGTTGAAAAAGTCCTACTAATGGCAATACCAAAGATAGCGCAACCTTTGGAGAAACGAAAAAGAGAGATTCCGTAAATGAAGAAAACTTCTACACAATTCTAACCCCCACCACCAGCACGTCGTCCACTTGGTCGTAATAACCTTGCCACTCGTTAAAGGCAGCCTCGAGGGCTTCTCCCTGCTCATCCATTGTGAGCGCATAATTTTTGGCAAGCAACTCCCTGAAGTTTTTTGCCTTAAACTTGCGCCCCTCTGGTCCGCCAAATTGGTCGGCAAATCCATCGGAGAACAGGTAGAATGCTGTAATCCCATCCAGCGGGATGATATTGTTAGTAAACGAATCCTTCTCTCCAGGGTGGATACCTACCGGCATTTTATCACCCTTAATCTCCTCAAGTGTGCCATTCCTAATAATGTAGACCGGATTGTAGGCTCCTGCAAACTCCAGCTGGTTGCTCTCGCGGTCTATTACGCAGAGGGCAATATCCATCCCATCCTTCGATTCGCTTTCGCTCCCCTCTTGGGAGAGAGTATACTTAATAAAGGTTCGCAGCTGATTGAGAATTGTTGCTGGATGCAGATCGCCAACCGTATTTACAATCTCGCTAAGGAATGAAAGACCAAGCATGCTCATAA
>DATKVT010000117.1 GCA_035529935.1 Williamwhitmania sp.
CATGCCCATCCCCGTCCGTAGCCTTTACCCGAACTCCGATGCCGGAGCCCGGGACCATGGGGCCTTAATCCGCCTTTCGGCGGGCTATTCCCCAGACGGGGGCAGGTTGCATACGCGTTACGCACCCGTGCGCCGGTCGCCGGCGGGCATTGCTGCCCCCGCTGCCCCTCGACTTGCATGTGTTAGGCCTGCCGCTAGCGTTCATCCTGAGCCAGGATCAAACTCTTCGTTGTGAAAAGTTTTTCCTAAAATTTAGTATTCTTAGCGTTTACTATCCTGACTTAAAAGTGCTACTATCCTATTATTTTGTTGTTCAACAAAATTGTCTATTTCCCAACCATTCAAAGAACTTTCATCCCGTTTTGTCCACCAAAACAACTAGTGATTTGGTGAAGCGGGTGCAAAGATACATCCTTTTCGGAAACCTCCAAAAATTATTCGAAATTTTTCGATTTAATTTTTTTTGAGATTGTCTCGCACTGGAGACTCTATTTTGCGATTATATTAGAGAACATTTTTTTCGCTGAAAGCGGATGCAAATATAGGATAGGAGACCCTTTGTACCAAATGTTTTAAAAAAATATTAACGTTTTTAACAAAGATTAAAACAAGAATCTGACTATCAACAGATTTTGCTTGGAACACCCTAGTCTCCTTTGGCGATTACAACAATAATATTGATATTTACACCAGTATTTCACCATAAGTTATATAGGTAATTTTAATCATCAACCACTTAAATTGCTTACAATGCCTGAAAAACTTGTTATCATTCCTACCTACAATGAAAAGGAAAATGCAGAAAACATTATTAGAAAGGTGTTTTCACTTCAGGGCGATTTCCATACCTTAATAATAGATGATGGCTCTCCTGATGGAACTGCACAAATTGTAAAAAATCTGCAGAATGAATTTTCAGGTAAGCTTCACCTTGTTGAACGAGCAGGAAAACTCGGATTAGGAACTGCTTATATTGCCGGATTTAAGTGGGCCATGGATCATGATTATGAGTTTGTTTTTGAGATGGATGCTGACTTTTCACACAATCCCGATGACCTTCTTCGCCTCTACTCCGCCTGCAAAGAGGGCGCAGACATTGCCGTTGGGTCAAGATACAAAACAGGTGTAAATGTGGTAAACTGGCCCATGTCTCGCGTACTAATGTCCTACTTCGCTTCGGCCTACGTGCGGATTGTTACCGGCATGGATATTAGAGATACAACTGCGGGTTTTAAATGCTATACCGCTAAGGTTCTTAAGGCCATTGACTTTGACAAGATCAAAATGAAGGGATACGGCTTTCAGGTAGAAATGAAATTTACAGCGTGGAAGTTAGGGTTTAACATTGTTGAGGTACCCATTATATTTACTGACAGAAAAATAGGTGCGTCAAAGATGAGCGGTGGAATTTTTGGTGAGGCATTCTGGGGTGTAATTAAGCTAAAGGTTGGAAGCTGGTTCAGAACATACACAAGAAAAGTATAGCAATTATATAAGACTGAAATATGGGAAAGTTTTGGCTTAGAAATGCCCTTGTTGTAAACGAGGGTAAAAAGCAGCTGCTGAATATCCTTATTAATGGGGATACTATTTCTGCAATAGAGCCCTCGAGCCCATATAGAAATGAAGATTCAATTGAGACAATAGATCTTAAGGGTAAGCTGCTGATACCCGGCATAATTGACGATCAGGTCCACTTGCGGGAACCCGGACTCACGCACAAGGAGACCATACATGGAGGCTCACTTGCGGCGGCAGCTGGTGGCGTAACCTCCTTTATGGAGATGCCTAATACCAAACCACCAACCACCAACCTCGATGAACTTCACAAGAAGTTTGAAATCGCCTCCAAAGATTCGCTGGTGAATTACTCCTTTTATTTTGGGGCAACCAACGACAATTCTGAATTAATAGGTGGCCTCGACCCTAAAACCGTATGTGGAATAAAGGTATTCATGGGTTCATCAACGGGCAATATGCTGGTGGACGATGCTAAAACCCTGAGCGCAATTTTTGCCGAGGCGCCAATGTTGGTAGCAACACACTGCGAGGAAGAATCTATCATCCAAAACAACTTGAAGAGTTTTAGGGCAAAGTATGGCGAAGACATTCCTTTTAATTACCACCCTTTAATTCGATCGCATGAGGCTTGCATTAGGTCGACCGACAAGGCTGTTGCGCTTGCCAACAGGTATAACACTCGGCTCCACGTGCTGCACCTCTCCACAGCCGAAGAACTAGCCCTCTTCACCACTGGTAAGTTGGGTGAAAAAAAGATTACAGCTGAAGTGTGCGTTCACCACCTCTGGTTCAACGACACCAACTACGATGCTCTTGGTGCAAAAATTAAGTGGAATCCAGCCATCAAAACTGAGGCTGACAGGATTGCTTTGCTGCGTGGACTTATTGATGGAAAGCTTGATGTGGTAGCAACAGATCATGCACCCCATACCCTAGAAGAGAAAAATCAGAAATACTTTCAATCTCCTTCAGGAGGCCCGCAGCTGCAGCACTCCTTGGTGGCAATGCTAGAGCTGGCTAAGCAAGGGTATTTCACCGTAGAGCAGGTTGTTGAAAAGATGTGCCACAACCCTGCAATTGCATTTCACGTTGAGAAAAGAGGATTTATAAGAGAGGGATACTTTGCCGACCTTGTGGTGGTAGACCTTGACTCGCCTTGGTCGGTCTCGACAAATAATCTAGCCTACCAATGCGGATGGTCACCATTTGAAGGAACCACCTTTGGCAGCAAGGTGACCCACACCTTTGTTAATGGAAAACTTGTATACCAAAACGGGGCCTACTCCTACCTCGATGACACCCCAGCTATGGCTCTTACCTTCAATCGCTAAAGGGATATCGCTTGATAAGTCCCAGTATCCACCAAAACCCGTAAGGTTCGTCTGGTTTTTTGGAGCATATAAACCCTTCTACCAGAAGTAATCCTTTCGGCCTCCTCATCACGGAAGTTCCGAATTGTAAAAAGTTCCAGATTCTCGTTGTAGAGAACGATGAACTTAGCCTTAAGTTCGGCAAGTGCCGGTTGAATGTAGCGCTTAACACCCTCGACCACAACAGAAATGCTAATGGCTGAATTTTGTATCATGCTAACTTTAACCCTGTTTCTCGAAAGAATGACAAAGACCTCGCTCAGACTCTCCTCCAGCGCAAAAGACAAATCCTTTGGACGGATAGTTATGAGAACTTGGTTGGGCTTAAGCACGTAGACAGGAACTTCACCTGAAGTTGCCGTGGCATCAATTACTGTTCCATCGGCAGCAGGGTTTACAAACGATTTTACAAAAAGCGGTATACTGAGATTTTGCAGCGGCTTAATGGTTTTCGGGTGTATAATCTGAGCTCCAAAATAGGATAGCTCCACTGCCTCTTGATATGAGACAGAAGGCAGCAGAACGGTATTGTTAAATAGCTTCGGATCGGCATTCAAAATTCCAGGAACATCCTTCCAAATGGTCACCGATTGAGCATTGGTAACGCTGGCAAGCACTGCCGCGGTGTAGTCTGAACCCTCCCGTCCCAAAGTTGTAGTGTAACCCTCGGCGTTGCCACCAATAAATCCCTGAATAAGGAGTATTTGTTCGCTTCTCTCCAACTCCATGCTCATACGCTGTGCCGTTTCATCGAAGTTGACCCCTGCTTCACGGTTGTTGCTGTCGGTAACTATCAGCTTACGGGCATCTAGCAAATTTATGCTGGCTCCCTCTTGTTTCAGATATCCATAGACTATAGATGTAGAAAGGATCTCTCCATACGAAACCAGCTGGTCGTAGCAAAAGTCATAGGAGCCTTTAAGTTTACCAGCCATCAGCGAGCGAATTTCTACAAAAAGTGGTGCTAAAATTGCTTCGGCCTTTGCCGCCGTTAGCAGTCCAGTAGCAATAGCATAATGTTCCTGCTCAATTTTAGTAAGTTGCTCCTCCTGGACCTGGCTATTGTCAATATACATATTTAAAAGCGTCTCCAGTGCATTGGTAGTTTTTCCCAAAGCCGAAACCACCACCATCAACCTACCAGGACAAGCACGAGCTATGTCGTTTAAATTTCTAATTCCCTCTGCTGAGCGAACAGAGGCGCCTCCAAACTTATAAACTTTCATCCTTAAATATCTGTTTTTTGGTAAATGTAATCTAGGTGAATGAAAATAACGACCCTCATGATCTGTTTATTACATCACTATTGACCTACAGACCGCTAGCTATAGCGAGTGGCTTGGTTTCCGGTGCAACGGTAGTGGTAAAACAACTGGATTTCATCGTTAGCCAAAACTTTTCGCGATAACTATCAGGTTTTCTGAAGTGTTAAACTGTTTTAAAACAGAGGTAAAGTTGCAATAAATTCTGTGTTTTTTTTCATTCCAGCCCAAAATAACTACCTTTAGCACACTTTTGAATCCAGCTGGTTTTATGTTATGAAAGGATACAAGATAAAGACCCTAACTGGGTTCATTATTGAACGTCAGGCTGACTTTCCTTACGCAAAGGGTGAATTAACTAGGCTCCTATACCATGTTGGCGTTGCTGCCAAAATTGTAAACAAGAAGGTCAACAAAGCAGGACTAGTGGACATACTTGGTGAAGCAGGAGACGTTAACGTTCAAGGAGAAGAGCAGAAAAAGCTCGACGTTTTTGCCAATGACCAGTTCATTGCCACTCTCCGCTCTAGCGGGGAATGCTGTGGAATTGCCTCGGAAGAAAATCAGGAGATCATAACCTTCGACGACGATCTAGCAAGAGATGGCAACTATATCTTTTGCATGGACCCCTTAGATGGATCATCGAACATTGATGTGAACGTATCCATCGGAACTATTTTTTCCATTTACCGCCGTATAAGCCCCCGTGGAGAGCACGCCACTATAGACGACTTTCTGCAACCGGGCACCAAGCAAGTTGCAGCAGGCTACGTTATCTACGGCTCCTCTACCATGCTGGTTTACACCACAGGAAGAGGAGTTTTTGGTTTCACATTGGATGCTTCGATTGGTGAATTTTGCCTCAGCCATCACGACATTAAAACCCCTGTTGACGGAGGAATTTATTCCATTAACGAGGGAAATGAGCTAGAATTTCCGCAGGGAGTTGCAAACTACATTGCATACTGCAAAGCAAGCGACAAGGAGAGCGGAAGACCGTATTCCGCCCGTTATATAGGCTCGCTGGTTTCCGACTTCCACCGGAATTTGCTTAAAGGAGGAATATTCATCTATCCCCCTACCCTTAAGGCTCCTGAAGGCAAACTACGGTTGCTCTACGAATGCAACCCCATTGCCTTTCTGGCTGAGCAAGCTGGAGGGAAAGCCACTACTGGTAGCCAGAGAATTTTGGAGATTATACCCAAATCGTTACACCAGCGAGTTTCGTTTGTCACCGGATCGTTAAATATGGTGGACAAGGCCATGGAGTTCATGAATGCCGAACAAAAAAAGTAAGTCCTACCCGAAACAGTCAAATGAGCTGCCAGTAAATAACAAAAAATAGTATCGATGTCGCAAAGCGACTTTACGTCCCTTTTTTCTAAAAGCACCGCAATTCAAGAGCTGGCAAGAGTATCTGCCGGGGAAAATTCCCATATTTTGCTTACAAGCCTTCCAGGCTCGGCTGTGGCACTTGCTGCAGCACATACCATCTCCAACGGAAACTACCTGTTTCTCCTAGGTGATAAAGAGGAAGCCGCGTACCTATACAACGACCTGTGCAATCTACTTCCAGCAGAGGAGATTATCTTCTTCCCCTCCAGCTATAAGCGTTCTATCCAGTTTGGAGTTTCTGACCCCTCTGGCATAATTCAACGAACTGGAGTTTTAAGCCGGATGAAGCTGTCGCAAAATGATGCCATCGGCCTACGCCTGATTATTGTCTCCTACCCTGAAGCGCTCTCCGAAAAAATTCCTGCCCAGGAGCAGATGGATAAAAACACCCTAGTGCTCTCAGTAGGCGAGAAAATATCCATTACTTTCACCGTTGAAGTGCTGCAGGAGTATGGATTTGAGCGTGTAGATTTTGTTTTTGAACCTGGACAATACTCTGTGCGCGGAGGCATTGTGGATGTTTTTTCCTATTCCAATAGCCGACCCTACCGGATCGATTTCTTTGGAGATGAGGTAGAATCCATTCGGGAGTTCGACATCGAATCGCAGCTCTCCAGCAACAAGGTCAACAAGATTGCCATTGTTCCCCACGTAAGCGCTGAACTCGACGGCGAAAAAATGGTATCGCTACTGAAATATTTGGGCCACAACACCCATATTTGGTTAAAAGATGGAGCGCTCTTCACCGAAAAAGTTGCTACGCTTTACCAGCTAACGGAGGAGTCGAGAGAGCGTGTGGAGGACAGCCCTGGATGGCGGCATAAAGGCAGCGTGCTAATTACTGACAAAGATTTTAAATCAGTAGTTACGAAGAGCCCGCTTGTTGAGTTTGGCCAGCATCCCCTGTTTCGAGATGGGATAACCATTGACTTCAACATGGCTCCACAGCCATCGTTCAATAAAAATTTTGACCTTCTTGCCAAGAATCTAGAAGAGTCGAACCAAAACGGATACACCACCTACATCCTTTCTGACAACGAAAACCAAACAAAACGTTTGCAGGAGGTAATTGCACAAACCTGTAAGGAACCTGTAACGGTGGAGTTTATCAAGGTAAATATTCACGAAGGGTTTATTGACAAGGAGTTGAAGCTGGCGTGCTATACCGACCATCAGCTATTTGAACGTTACCATCGATTTAAAATTAAAGGGGAGTATAACCGCAACGAAGCGCTCACAATTCAGGATATTAATAACCTGCAACAGGGTGATTATGTGGTGCATATTGACCACGGAATTGGAACCTTCGCCGGACTGGTAAGAACCAATGAGAATGGACGGATCCAGGAGGCAGTACGGCTTGTGTATCGCGACAGCGACGTGTTGCTTGTAAATATTCACAACCTTCATCGGATTTCAAAATTCAGGGGTAAAGACGGCGAGCCACCCAAAATTAATAAGCTTGGCTCCGGAGCATGGCAGAAGCTAAAGCAGACCACCAAGAAAAAGGTTAAGGATATTGCCAAAGACCTCATTGTCCTTTACGCTGAAAGAAAAGCGCAGCAGGGCTTTGCCTTTTCCGCCGACACATACATGCAGCAGGAGCTGGAAGCTTCGTTCATTTACGATGACACCCCTGACCAACTAAAGACTACAAAAACAGTTAAGGAAGATATGGAGCAGGCCATTCCAATGGATAGACTTGTTTGCGGTGATGTTGGCTTTGGGAAGACGGAAATTGCAATCCGCGCCGCCTTTAAGGCTGTGGCCGATAGCAAGCAGGTGGCCATTTTGGTTCCCACCACCATTCTCGCCCTACAACATTACAAAACATTCAAAAACAGGTTGGCCAATTTCCCCTGCAAAATAGACTATGTGAGCCGTCTCCGATCGTCAAAGGAACAAAAAGCCACCCTTGGTGAGGTTGCTGACGGCAAGGTGGATATCATTATTGGTACGCATAAGCTGCTGGGAAAGGAGATAAAATTTAAGGACTTAGGGCTACTCGTGATTGATGAGGAGCAAAAATTCGGAGTTAGCGCTAAAGAGAAGCTACGCCAGCTGAAGAAAAGCGTCGATACGCTAACCCTAACGGCAACACCAATCCCGCGCACGTTGCAATTTTCGCTCATGGGTGCCCGCGACCTGTCTATCATTTATACACCACCACCCAATAGATACCCAATTGCCACAGAGCTGCATGTGTTCAACGAGACCATCATCCGCGATGCCATAAACTACGAGCTCGACAGAGGAGGGCAAGTATTCTTCCTGCACAACAGGGTGGCCAACATTCTAGAAATTGAAAACTACATTAAACGGCTGTGCCCTACTGTAAAAACCATTGTTGCCCATGGACAGATGGATGGAGCGCTCCTGGAAAAAACAATGCTTGCCTTTATTGAGGGCGAGTACGATGTGCTGGTGTCCACCACCATTATCGAGGCAGGATTGGACATTCCAAATGCAAACACCATAATTATTAACAATGCCCACATGCATGGGCTAAGCGACCTGCACCAGCTACGAGGTAGAGTTGGCCGGACAAACCGAAAAGCCTTCTGCTACCTTCTTGCGCCTCCACCAGCAACACTCACTAGCGAAGCACGCCGACGGCTAAAAGCAATTGAGGAGTTTTCCGACTTAGGCAGCGGTTTCAACATTGCCATGCAGGATCTCGAAATTAGGGGGGCAGGAAACCTCTTGGGTGGAGAGCAAAGTGGATTTATTGCCGACATTGGGTTTGAAACCTACCATAAGATTCTCAACGAGGCCATTCAGGAGATGAAGGAGGAAGAGTTCAAGGATCTCTTTAAGGAGGAGATGGAGAAGCAGCTGGAAGAGGGAACTCACAACTTTATTCAGGATTGTCATATTGAAACCGATATGGATATAATGCTACCCGACGGCTATATAGGAAGCACCACCGAAAAAATAAAACTCTACCGCGAACTTGATAGCTTAAAAGATGAAGACGCTGTGTGGAAATTTGAGACCATGCTCACCGACCGATTCGGAACTCCGCCAACACAAGTGAACGAACTGCTAAATGTAGTACGGCTGAGATGGAACGCAATGAAGCTTGGATTCGAGAAGGTGATTCTGAAGAATGGCTTCATGGTGGCAAACTTCATTGGCAACCAAACATCTCCCTTTTACTCTTCGAATGCGTTTGCCGCTACCATGGCATATGTTCAGCACAATTCCAAACGGTTTAAAATGAAGGAGACTACCAGCAAACTTTCTCTCGTAGTTCAGAATACCCGAACGGTGGAAGAGGCCCTCGCTCTCACAACTAAAATGTTGGAGGTCATTTATTCTGATAAAGATTCTGTCAACCATATTTCACCAACTCCGAAGCAATGAACCTCGTTGTCGATATTGGAAATACGCGGGTAAAAGCAGCCACTTACCAGAAGGGGGCGGTAGTCAATCAGCTTGCCGTGGGTTATGAAAGTCTAATTCAGCTAATAAGTTGGATTGAGAGCCAAGCATCCTACTCTGGGGCCATTGTTTCTACAGTAAAGGAGCAATCCGATGCTACTACTCAGAAAATTATAGCTGCGCTGCCAGTAGAGCCAATCTTTCTTTCACATACCACTCCAATTCCCATAAAGAATTGCTATACAACACCGGAAACCTTAGGCAACGATCGGCTTGCTGCCGCAGTGGCTGCTCACAGCCTGTTTCCCAACAATAACGTTTTGGTTATCGACATTGGCACGGCAATAACCTATGACCTAACAAACAGCCTTGGAGAATTTCTTGGAGGTAACATTTCACCAGGCATTGCACTGAGGTTAAAATCGCTCCATAGCTTTACCTCAAAGTTACCCCTAGTTGAGGCAAACTTTCGGGCTCCCCGTATTGGTAAAAATACGGAGGAGGCAATCCAAAGTGGCGTTTACCAAGGAATTCTTTCTGAAATTGATGGTTTTATTGAAATTATCAGTCGCGAAGTTGGCAGATTAATGATTATTTTGACTGGAGGAGATGCAAACTATTTTGTAGAAAATTTGAAAAATCCCATCTTTGTCAACCTCAATATCGTAATTGACGGCCTAAATATTATTTTAGAATACAATAAAAATGCGAGAAACGACTAAAGTAATTGCGTTCCCCGTTTTTTTCGTTGGAGTAGGCCAATCAAAATTACCGCTCCAAGGCAGTAAAAGGATTCTGCAGAATCTACTTGTTAATTTTATGGGTGATATCGTAAGTTGTGTTTATCAAGGTAGTGAAAAACAAGCAGAATACAGTATCAACAACCTGAATTATGTTCCCTTAGAAAATACCATAGAAGGCTTTGGATTAAATTCCGTAACTTCAACCATAGTTTTTGGCGGGAAAAAGGGCTTAGTAAAATATTGTAACACTGCCAGTGGAAATAATAAGCTGGTTGAAATTGGACAGAACAATCCAAGGGTAAAAGATTGTTTAACAGAATTTACCAATGTTCACATAACTTTTAGAGCATTGCATCCGTTTAATAACTCGATATCAACACATAACGCTTGGCAGGAGAACAAAAATAGCAGAATGCGAAACCATAATTGGCTTATTGGGTATATAAATTTTGCTCAGCAGGCTAGTGTTTATGTGTCTTTAACTAACGAACAACCATTGTAACCAATTAGTAATTAACGTCAAATATGATGACAATGAAAACAAAAAAATTACTCTTTTTTCTGTTTGCTCTGGCCCTACCTATGTTGTCTGTGGCTCAGATGAACATTAAAGACCCCAAAGATCCAAAATACGGTAGTGATAGCACCTCCCGCGTAAACTGTTTAATTAATCTTTCACTCTATGGTGAATTCATTAAGCAGGGCGACTTCCATGATGCTAGAAAGCCTTGGATAAAGGTGTTTACCCAATGTCCAGCCGCCAGCTTAAATACCTACATCAATGGAGCAAGGATATACAAGGACTTTATCGACAACTCAACCGATGCCTCCAAAAAGAGTATGTATCTTGATACACTAATGTTAATTTACGATAGACGCATTGCCAACTTTGGCCGTAGGGGTTATGTGCTCGGAAGAAAAGCAATGGATTTCATACGTTACTATCCAGACAGTTTAGAAGCTGGCTATAAAATGCTAAACGAGTCTGTATCCCTTGACCAAGGTAAATCTGAAGAGATTGTTCTGGCCATCCGCTTTCAGGTTGCCTTGCAGCTATACACTAATAAAGTGCTCACTGCTGACGATGTTCTTAATCTCTATACCGAAAGCGAAGGTTATCTAACCAACCAGCTTGCAGCCAAACCCGATGATAAGTCTATCCTGAATGTAAAAGAGACCCTTGAGCAGCAATTTGCCTCGAGCGAGGTTGCCTCCTGCGACAATTTGGTTAACCTTTTTGCCCCTAAGTTTAAGGCAACCCCAGACGATATAGACCAAGACAAGAGGATAGTTGCCATGCTTTCAGCCAAGAGCTGTAAGGATCCACTGCTGTACGACGCCAGTGAAAAGGTATACGCTGCACAACCCACCTCTGACGCAGCCTACAATCTTGGAAAAATGTTTGAAATCAAGGGAGATTATACCAAGGCCGCCCAATACTTTAAAGATGCAATCAATAACCAACCCGATCCTAAAGAAAAATCAAAAATCGATGTGGTTCTTGGCATGCTGTACAACAGGGAACTTAACGACAAGCCAACAGCTAGAGGTTATGCCTATGACGCAATTAAAGCTGATCCAACTAACGGATACGCCTACATTCTCCTCGGCAATATATATGTGGATGTCAAAAATTGTGGCGATGATGCTTTTGCTAAATCGGCAATTTACTGGCTGGCTGTTGACAAATATAACAAAGCAAAGCAGGTTGACCCATCTCTTTCTGAGGAAGCCACTAAGCTTATTGATACCTATAGTCAATACTTTCCGAGAAAAGAAGATGTGTTCTTCCACGGTCTTGCTGCCGGACAATCGTACACTATTGGATGTTGGATCAACGAAACAACAACCGTTAGGTAACTACATTATTTATCCTTAGTGAAAAGATTTTTGATTCATCTTTTGAAGGTTGCAGCCTTTTGCGGGGCTGCATCCTTCATTATTTCCTGCACCAACGACCTGGATGTCGTTAATTCTCTTAGTGTAGACGAAAATCAGGCAACTCAAACAGGCAAGCACATAACCACCTTATACTCAGAAGGTGGAAAAATTAAGGTTAAAATGATAAGCCCCGTTCTTCAACGATTTGAGAACGCAGAGGACCCAAAAACCATTTTTCCTAAAGGCCTTGAAATATTTTTCTACGACCAAAACAATAAGATATCATCCTCCCTTGTCTGCAATTATGCCATCTACTACGAGGCACAAAAACTGTGGGAGGCACGCAACAACGTTATTGGCAAAAACACCAAAGGGGAGACCCTGAATACAGAGCGGCTTTTCTGGAATGAGAAAACACGCAGAATATATTCCAATGACTTCACCACCGTTAAGAGTGTTGATGGGAGTGTTTACCGTGGGAATAAGTTTGAGTCAGATGACCACTTCGAAAACTACACACTATCCGGCTTTTCCGGAGACATAAATATTAAAAATGAATAACAAGCTTGGAAAGTTAATACTTGGCCTGTGGTTAGTATTGGCCATTGCCTGCTTCGTGTTTGGAGTATACCAAACGCTAGAACAAGGTTTTGGACAAAGCTACATGTTTTTTATATTAGGCACCATTTCACTGATTATGTTCTATATTAGACGCATAGTGATGAGAAAAGTGTCAAAGTAAAGCATGGAAAGCATGTGGAACCAAATAGTGGTGATTCTCCTATCTCTATTCTTTAGTGCCTTCTTCTCTGGGGTTGAAATTGCTTTTATTTCAGCAAATCGGTTAAAGCTGGAGCTGGATCGAAAGAAAGGTGCGCTTGGAGCAAGAATTATAGAGTTGTTTGCAAGGCACCCCGCCCAATTCATAGCCACCATGCTGGTTGGCAACAACATTGCATTGGTGGTTTATGGTATTGAGATGGCCAACGTGCTGGAACCCTTTCTTAAAATTTACTTCTCTTCGGAGGCGGCACTCCTAACCCTAAAAACCATACTCTCCACAATTGTTATCCTTTTTACTGCAGAATTTTTACCTAAAGCACTTTTCCGGCTCAACCCCAATGCCATTCTTACATTCTTCTCCTTCCCAATCACCATCCTTTATGTTCTCTTTTACCCACTTGCAAAGCTTTCAACCACACTTTCCCTATTTATCCTTCGCCTATTTTTTAGGGTTAGAATACACGATACAAAGCATAAAAGGCTGTTCGACAAAATTGAACTCTCCGACCTCATTAGCGAAACATCTTCGAAGAAGGCTGAGGTTACTGGTCATGAGCAGCATGACATTAAAATTTTCAGGAACGCCTTGGGGTTCCAAGACTTGAAGGTAAGGGAGTGCATGATTCCTCGAACCGAAATTGAGGGGGTGGATTTGGTAGCGGACCTTGAGGAGATCCGAAGTGCCTTTATCCGAACCAACTTTTCCAGGTTGCTGGTATTTCAGGAATCGCGCGATAACATTATAGGGTACCTAAACTCGAAGGATCTATTTCATAACCCTGAAAACATTCAAAAAATGTTGAAGGCAGTGGATTTCATCCCAGAAACAATGCCTGCCCACAAGCTGCTTACCAACCTTATTAAATCGCGCCAGAATCTGGCCATTGTAGTGGATGAGTTTGGAGGAACCGCAGGTATGGTGACCTTGGAAGACCTCATGGAAGAGATATTTGGTGAAATTGAGGACGAGCACGACTCCGACGATTTGGTTGAAAAAAAGTTGAGCGAAAGCCAGTTTGTATTTTCAGGACGATTGGAGGTTGACTACCTTAATGAGACCTACCTACTCAATATTCCCGAGACTGATGACTACGAAACCATCGCAGGATTTCTGATTTTCCAAAACGAAAGCATCCCAGCACAGGGAGATACCATAAACACTGAAGGATTTCGTGTGAAGGTTTTAAAAATGTCGGGAACACGAATCGACCTTGTTCACCTCACCTTGCTTGAAAAATCGTAGCCAATAACCATGCATAATGGTAGCTGAAGTTGGCTATGATGTGTAAACTACTCTTTTTTTTGCCTTAAATGAAAAGGCAAAAATGAAAATTGCTATATTCGTAACCTCATATTTTTGAAAGTAAATCATAAATTATAAGCTAAATGGCTACACTACAAAAACTCAGGAACAAAGCTGGCGTGCTCGTTGCCTCAGTTATTGGTCTTTCTCTTCTCGCATTTATCCTTAGTGACTTTTTAAGTTCTGGGAAAGCGCTATTCTCCAAACAGGACAACATGGTTGGTCAAATTGCTGGAGAAAACATTTCCTACCAAGATTATCTAGCCTTGGTTACTCAACTTGAAGATAATCAAAAGGCAAATACTAACCAAACCAGCGTTCCCGAAGCTCAAATGCAACAGCTCCGCGATTATGCATGGAAATCATTGGTAGAAAAGTACACCATCCAAAAGGAGATTGCAAAAGTTGGTGTATCCATCTCCCCCGAAGAGTTGTTTGACCTCGTGCAGGGAAAAAATCCTTCTCCACTGGTAAGTCAATACTTTACCAATCCAAAAACTGGTGAGTTTGATAGAAACGGAGTAATTAATTTTCTGAAGAACATGGAGTCCAACCCGAAGGCAAAACAGGCTTGGCTGGCTCTTGAGAAGGAGATTATCAAGTCACAACTGCAGAATAAATACCAAACCCTAATAGCCAAGGGCATGTACGTTACAAGCCTGCAAGCCAAGGAGGCGGTCAACGATTTGGATCACAAAGTTTCTTTCACGTATATCGGCAAACCGTATACCTCCATTTCGGATTCTTCCATTACTGTTTCGGAGAGCGAGGTAAAAGATTACTACAAGGCTCACCAGAGTTCATATCAACAAACCGCCTCAAGAGATATCGACTATCTTGTTTTTCCAATTGTTCCGTCACAGGAGGACTATGCAAAGGCAAAAGAGACGGTTGACAAGCTTGCACCTGAATTTAAGGCTGCTGCAGATCCTATGCAATTTGTAACCCTCAACTCTCAAAGAGATGATGACAATCACTTCTACAAACCAGCTGAACTGGATGGACAAGTTGCAGAATTTGTAAAAACTGCCAAGAAAGAGGACATGCTCGGCCCTATTTTCGAGAACGATATCTATAAGATTTATCGTCTTGTAGATTCAAAAATGATTCCTGACTCCGTTAAGGCTCGCCAAATTGTTATTCGACCAGACCAGAATACGCAAGATGCTTACAATAGCGCAAAATCCCTAGCCGATAGCCTCATGGCAGTGATTAAAAAGGGTGGAAACTTTGCCGACATAGCTAGAAAATATTCTGCCGATAATCAAACCTCTGCAAACGGTGGTGAAATTGGATGGTTTAAGGAAATTGACAAGAACCCCATTGTTGCTGCTTGTTTTAATGCCAAGAAGGGTGAGGTTGTTTCGGTGGAGGCGCAGGATGGAATCCACATTCTTCAGGTTGAAGATAAGGGCCCAGAAGTGAAGAAATACCAACTTGCCACAGTTGAAATTGATGTAGTGCCTAGCGACCGTACCTATCAGGACATCTATTCCAATGCAAGTAAGTTTGTTGCCGAGTATAACTCCTTCGACAAATTTGAGAAGGCAAGTAACGAGCCCAAATACGCCCAAGAAAAACGCGTTGCCAATAATATTAAGGAAAATGACAAGACCATTGCTGGTCTTGATAAACCAAGAGATATTATTCGGTGGGCCTTCAAGTCAGAAAAGGGTGATGTTTCCCCTGTATTTGAGCTAGGCGACCAATTTGTGGTTGCAACCCTCACCGCAGTTAGAGAAGAGGGAACAACCCCGCTTGAATCGGTAAAAAACGAAATTGAATATCAGGTGAAGAAGGAAAAGAAAGGTGATCTACTTGCTAAGCAGCTGCTAGAGGCTTCCAACGGTGTAACCAGCATTGAAGCGCTTGCCTCCAAGCTTAACCTTACGCCAATGGATGCTGCCAACATTTCTTTTTCTTCCTACGTTGTTCCTGGCGCAGGAATTGAACCCAAGCTAATAGCAGCAGTAAGTATTGCCGAAAAGGATCAGATGTCGAAGCCGGTAATTGGATCGAACGCCGTTTACATGTTCAAAATTAACCAGGTAAACAACGATTCCACTATGACAGTGAAGGATGCCCAACAACGACTAATGATGATGTTTGGCAACTTTGCTTATAGGTCAGCAGCACAAGCAATTGAAGATGCTGCTCACATAAAAGATAAACGTTCGAAATTCTTTTAGACGAGTATTTCAATGTAAAAAAAAAGGGACCCAAACGGTCCCTTTTTCTTTTTTCATCTAATGAGATGCAGTACTAAGAAAGTAGCCTCTTTACCAACTCTGAAATGGCTCTACCCTCGGCCTTCCCAGCCAGTTCTTTGCTAGCAATACCCATTACTTTTCCCATATCTTTAGCCGTTTGAGCACCCACGCGGGCTATAATTTCCTTTACGGCCTTATCGAGCTCCTCTGGAGAGATTTGAGCGGGCAAAAACTCCTCAATAACTTTTGCTTCAAAGAGCTCCTTTTCCGCAAGTTCTGGTCGGTTTTGCTGAGTGTATATTTCGGCTGATTCCTTCCTCTGCTTTACTTGCTTCTGTAGCATCTTTAACTCATCGTCGGGGGTAACAACATACTGAATTCCCTTTTCTGTTTTCAGCAAAATTACACCGTTTTTTACCGCGCGTAAAGCTTCAAGACGCTCTTTCTGCTTTGCAAGCATCGCCTCCTTGATGGCTTTATTGATTATTTCCTCTAAACTCATAGCGTTTATAATTAGTCAACTTGATCGTGAAGGTACGAATTGTTTGGTTTCAATGGCAACTCGTTATCTTCGGAAAGAGTATACTTCGAAACCGATTCTGTTTTGGAGTATTCCTTATCCTCAAGAACAACATTCTTCCTTACATAGGCTGGTTCCTTTTCGGCTTGCTCTACCGATAGTTCCGACTTGTGAATAGGACCACTAGGCGTTTTTGAAACCGGCCGAGCCTTTCCAGAATCGGCGAGTAAATCCTCGGTTAACGTTTTAACCACAAATCCATCTTCCTCAAATACGTCATTGTTAATGCTAAAATCTAAGGCTGCTTGACGAACGTTATCCCTTTCGAAGGTAATAGTCGTTCCAACTTTAGCTTCGGTCAGCGTGTGCTTCTCGCCTTCCAGCGTTATTACGTCCACCGTTTTGGGTTGGCGGGTATATAGCTCAGGTATGCTACTTGTAGCAAATCCTGTGGCAATAATGGTTACGTTCACCTCATCCTCAAGGCTTGCATCAACACCATTGCCCCATATTAGGTCAAGCTCATTGCCTGCAGACCCATGGATGTACTCGGTAATTTGGCTTATCTCGTCCATGGTAACCTCCTTGGTGCCGGAGGTGATGTTGAGCAGGATATTTCTAGCTCCGGATATATCGTTGTTGTTTAGCAAAGGTGATGCCAGCGCAGCCTCAATTGCTCTTACAGCTCTGTTCTCACCCGAAGCTCGTCCGGAACCCATAATTGCAACTCCGGAGTTTGTCATAATAGTTTGCACATCGGCAAAGTCCACGTTGATATAGCCGCTCACCGTAATGATTTCAGCAATACCCTTTGCACCAACCGTCAACACATCATCGGCCTTGGAAAATGCAGCAGACACTGGCAAATCACCATATATCTCCCGTATCTTCTCGTTGTTAATTACCAGCAGAGAATCAACGTGTTGCTGTATTTCGGCAATTCCGTCGAGGGCTTGGGCTATCCTGCGTTTCCCTTCAAATCGGAAGGGAATGGTAACAATGGCAACAGTGAGAATGCCCATGTCCTTGGCCGCCTTTGCAATTATTGGAGCAGCACCTGTTCCAGTGCCGCCACCCATTCCAGCGGTAATAAATACCATCTTGGTGTGCTTGGAGAGCACCCGCTCAATACTTTCAAGATTCTCAATGGCGGCCTGCTTGCCTACATCGGGTTTATTGCCTGCCCCCAATCCCTGAGTAAGGCTCTCACCAAGCTGGATTTTAATAGGAATAGGACTAATGGCTAAAGCCTGAGCATCGGTATTGCACACCACAAAATCCACATCCTTTATCCCCTGCCGAAACATGTGGTTTACGGCATTACTTCCACCTCCTCCAACGCCAATTACCTTAATGATTGACGGACCAGATGGTGCAAGATCGAAATTAATTAAGTCCTCAGCCATAGCTCTATTTTTAAAATTTTATAACATCTTAACCATTACATTTCCGAGTCGTTTTCCTCAAAAATCTCGGTAAATCTTTTTTTCATGTTGTCCAAAATGCCACTCTTTTTGGATTGAGATCTACTTCTCTTTTCCTCGCTACCAACTGCCATTTTTTCTTCCGCTACTTTCACTTGTTCACCTAATGGTAGTTTAGCGGATTCCTCCGTATCTTCAAAACGAGGATTTTCACCGTAGTTTTCAAACCCTTTTAGAACTAATCCAACACCCGTGGAGAATAAAGGTTGATTAATCTCTTCACCTGAATCTGCCGAAAGGTGTTCGTTGGGCTTTCCAATCCGGACATCCATACCCGTTTTAAACTTAATGAGCTGTGGAAGATGACGCAATAACGATCCACCACCGGTGATAACCACACCAGCACTCAACTTATCGGCCACTCCGCTACTCTCAATCTCAAACATAACGGCATCAATAATCTCCTCCATCCTACTCTGAATAATGTATGCCAGTGTGCGGAAACTTATCTCCTTGGGTTCCCTTCCGCTTATGCCAGGGATAGAAACAATTTTATCCTCAGGAGCAAGGTCACCCAAAGCCGATCCAAACTGAACCTTCAATGCCTCGGCCTGACGGAGTAAGATGGAGCAACCCTCCTTAATGTCGTTGGTAATTACATTCCCACCAAATGGAATAACGGCGGTATGTCGCACAACGCCATCGTAATATACAGCAAGGTCGGTAGTGCCACCCCCAATATCCACAAGTGCTACTCCAGCCTCCTTCTCATCATCGGTAAGCACCGCCGCGGCAGAAGCCAAAGGCTCAAGAATCAATTCGCGCACCTTAAGGCCTACCCGGTTGATGCACTTCTCGATATTTTTTGCCGAGGCAATTTGGCCAATAACAATGTGGAAGTTGGCCTCCAACCGACGCCCGGTCATGCCCACCGGATTCTTCACTCCCGACTCATTATCGACCATGAAACTCTGGGGAATTATGTGGATAATCTCCTCTCCTGCATCGAGTGGAATTTTTTGCATATCGAGGATAAGCGCCTGGATATCCTCCTTCTTTATCTCATTCTCTAGCGAGTCGCGGTTTATATAGCCCCGGTTTCGTATGCTCTTTATGTGCTGCCCAGCAATTCCAACAAACACCTCATCGAAAATAATTCCCGACTTAAGCTGAACTTCCTCCACCGTTTGCTGGATAGCATTAACTGTTTCCTCAATATTTAGAACAACCCCCCGCTTGATACCTTTCGACTCAGCCTTACTGTAAGCCAAAATATGTAACTTTCCACTTCGGGTTTTCTTGCCCACCAAGGCAACCACCTTGGTGGTTCCCAAATCAATTGCTGCTACGTACTCATTTTTGTGTGTCATGGCCATACTATCTTTTTGTGCAAACTACCTGATTGCTGAACTTTAAATTAATAGACTTATAGGTATTCCATCCAACGGACGGTAAACCTATTTGATAAAAGGCATAAAGTTTACTTAACTTGTAGGTAAAGTTCTCTAGCCCACCCATCTGTATCGATTCATTTCCCACTCTTGTATAAAACTCAATATCATGATTTCCAGCAACAAATACTTGCTGAATTTGAGCCTTCCAAAAATCGTGATCATTCACATACTTGGCAAACCGATACATCATTACCAATAGCGGTACAGGTGCTCCCTCTTCCGCTGGAACCAAATCCTTAATATTTTTAACTCCTCCTGGATAATCAATATTCCCGTTGGCTACAAATACATGTGCAGTGTAGCTACTGGAAAATGGGAAAATAAAACCATCCTCATCGATGTAAAAGCTGTTGCCATCGTGTGGAATCACCCGGATTATTGGATTACGCTGCGTAACGTCAATTCGAAGCAGACCATCAGCACCTGCATATACCTCCAAGTTCCCAATGGTTTTTAGCATCTCCAACTTTTGTTCCAGAAGGCTAGTATTAATGCTCCAAATGGGCTGTCCCACAATTTTAAAACCAGAGTTAGCCAGCATGTTGGACACATCGCGAGAGGAGACAAAGCGGTTGGTTACACTATCGCGAATATAAATTCTAACACCCATGCAGGTAACCTCACTCATCTTGGCGGAAGAAAACGATAGCGCCGCCACTAGGTAGGTAATAATCCCTATCCAGGCCGCCATTAACCGTATACGGTTCCACTTTATCGAATTCATTGCGAATACTTTTTCTCCAACATTTGCTCAACAGGGGTTACCAGCTTATCAATATCACCGGCACCCATCATTATTAGTACCTCTAAATCGTCCCGCTCAGCGAGCAATCTCATTAATGCATCCTTGCTTACCAGCTGCTTTTTTGAAATTGAAATCATATCGAGCAGCAGCATCGAACTCACACCAGTGATAGGTTCCTCCCTTGCTGGGTAAATATCGAGCAAGTAAAGCTCATCGAGCAAACTTAGACTTGCAGCAAAATCGCTAGCCAAGTCTCTTGTTCTTGTAAATAGATGCGGTTGAAACACGCCAGTAACTTGTTTACCAGGAAAGGCTTCCCTCATGGCAGCGATAGCTGCACGAAGCTCTACCGGGTGATGCGCATAATCGTCAACCAGCACCACATCATCTTGCTTAAAGCGAATGTCGAACCTCCGGCGAACCCCCTTAAACGAGGCAATACCAACGCGAAGTTCTTCAGCCGAGATACCGCCCAGTAACGCTAATGCTGAAGCTGCCACAGCGTTTTCCATGTTCACGTGACCAGGCAAATGGAGTTGAAGGTCGCTAATTATCCCCTGGGGTGTTACTAGGTCGAATATGGAAACACCATTTTCAAGCCTGATCGATTGAGCATAATAATCACACTTCTGGTGGAGTGAATACCGGTAAACAGCAATGTCCGTCCTATCGATTTCGACACTAACACCCATTTTAATTACAACAGCGCCACCAGCTTTTACTTGGGCCACAAATTGAGAAAATGCAAGTGCAATTGCCTCATAGGTTTGGTATATATCAAGATGGTCGGCATCGATGGAAGTAATAACGGCATAGTCAGGGAAAAGTCTCAAGAATGATCGATCGTACTCATCGGCCTCAACTACCAAGTTATGTGATCCACCGCCAGCCAAAAAATTTGTTCCATAGTTTTTTGAAATGCCGCCCAGAAAAGCACCACATCCCAATCCTCCAGCTGTTAGTAAGTGCGCTACAAAAGTGGTAATTGTTGTTTTTCCATGAGTTCCCGAAACGGCAATGGTGCGCTTCCCCCTTGATAGTTCACCCAGCACCTCCGACCGTTTTAATACCATAAAGCCTTGACTTCGGAACCAATTCAGCTCCAAATGGTGTGTGGGAACAGCTGGGGTATAAATAACTATGGTACCCTCGGCAACCATAAACGGCTCCGGAATAAGCGCTACCTCATCGCTAAAATGAATACTCATACCCTCTGTAATCAAAGCATGGGTAAGGTCGGTAGATGTGCGGTCGTAACCGGCCACGGCCTTTCCTTCACCAGCAAAATAGCGAGCTAGGGCACTCATCCCAATGCCACCAATGCCAATTAAATAGACCCTATCAACCTTTTCGATATTCATTTTAGCTCCTTTGCAAGATTAAATACTTCTTGAGCGATGGCTGCTGCCGAGTTTGGCAACGCCAAGGCAAATATATTTTTTTTAAGCTCTGCCAACCGATTGCTATCCTTAACCAACTCAATAGCCCGAGGCATTAGCAACTTTGCAGAATCATCATCGGCAACCATTACGGCAGCGTTATGCGACACTAGCGACATGGCATTCTTGGTTTGATGATCCTCGGCCACGTTAGGTGAAGGAATCAGAATACAAGGTTTGCCTACCAAGCACAGTTCGGAAATGGTACCTGCACCAGCCCGTGAAACAACTAGATCCGCTGCTGCAAATGCAAGATCCATGCGGTATATAAAGTCGTAAGCCTTTACGTTGGGAAGGTTATAGCTGGATAGAACTCTTTTAGCATCGAAGAAGTAGCCCTTACCAGTTTGCCAGATTACCTGCACTTCGCTATGAATGAGCATATCTAAACTTCGTTCAATACTTCGATTCACCGTTTTTGCACCCAAGCTGCCACCTAAAACAAGAATGGTTGGCTTTGCCGGATCGAGGTTGAAAAACGAAATGGCCTCTCCTTTCAATTCATCCACTTTTTCCCTGTTAAGGTCGGCCCTTACAGGATTCCCCGTAAGCAATATTTTCTGCTTTGGAAAGAACTTCTCCATTCCCTCGTAGGCGACGCAAATCTTACTTGCCTTTTTTGCCAGCATACGATTTGTAATGCCAGCAAAGCTATTCTGTTCCTGGATGAGAGTTGGAATGCCCATTCGTGAAGCGGCGTATAGTGTAGGGCCACTGGCGTAACCACCAACCCCAACCACTACATTAGGTTTGAACTCCCTGATTATCTTTCGTGCAATCCTCAGGCTGCGGTAAAACTTGATCGGAACGGCTAAATTTTTGAGCGTCAGCTTGCGCTGAATTCCCACAACGGGCAACCCAACAATTTTAAATCCTGCAGAGGGAACCTTCTCCATCTCCATTCTACCCTCCGCGCCCACAAATAATATCTCAGCATCAGGATCGGCAACCTTAACCGCCTGAGCAATTGAAATGGCAGGAAATATATGCCCACCGGTTCCTCCACCGCTAACTATTAACCGTAGCCCCATTATCATCAGTAATTACATTATTATCCTTTTCGTCCAAGCTGCGACTCACGCTTAAAATTATGCCAAGTGCAACGCTGGTAAATATGAGTGAGCTGCCACCCATGCTCACCATGGGTAACGGCTGACCAGTTACAGGAAATAGGTGAACTGCCACTGCCATATTCACAAGTGCCTGAAAAACGAGGAGCAGGGTAAGCCCAATGGCCAGGAATGCTGGAAAAGTTCGCTTACTCTTACGCACAATTAGCCCGGCACGAAACAGTAGAATCAAGTATAAAAAGAGCACAAAGATGCCTCCAACAACTCCATATTCTTCAATGATTATTGCATAAATGAAGTCGGAATATGGGTGAGGCAAATAGTTCCGTTGGGTACTATTACCCGGACCCTTACCCAAAATTCCACCGGTGGCAATTGCAATTTTTCCCTGCTCTACCTGGTAGCCAACCCCGCCATTGCCATTTCCGTCAACAAAGTTTTCAATTCTATGCTTCCATGTCCCAATACGATTTCCCAGCGGTGTTTTTGCTGCTACCAGTATAAATAATCCAAAAGCAACAACGCTTATGCCAAAAACCATTGCAAGGTGTTTTATGCTGATTCGTCCAACAAAAAGCAGCGTGGTGCAGGTTAGTCCGAGTAGGGCAGCAGTAGAGAAGTTGGCGGGAAGAATTAGCAAACATACCAAACCTATGCGGAGTATGAGTGGAAGAAATGTCTCCTTGAGATTTTTAATCTGGTCCTGCTTCTGAGCCAACGTTCTTGCAACATACATAATTAGCGCCAACTTTGCTAAGTCGGAGGTTTGAACGGTAAAGCCCAGACCTGGAATTACTAGCCAACGGGAAGCATCGTTTAGGTTAGCACCAAAAAGTAAAGTAACTAGTAAAAGCGGTATACTAAGGAATAGTAGCAGCTGGGCAAACTTCGAAAATATGCGGTATGGAAGAAGATGCGTCATGTAGATTATCATAAAACCGACGCCCAAAAACATCAGCTGCTTCATGAAGTAAAAGGTCGTGTTGCCCCCTTTAAGCCTATATGCCAACGAACCAGTAGCAGAATACACAACCAGCAGCGATACAATCGTCAGCAAGAAGGCCACCATCCAGATCACCTTGTCTCCCTTAAAATATGTTGCTAGAACATTCTTCACTGTTTTTTCATAGGTTATATATTCAACACCAATTCATTCTTGCCCTACTTCCGAACTAACTTTACTGTCCCATATCAAGCAAGATATATTACAACTTCCGAGTTGCCTCCTTAAATTTTCTGCCCCTATCTTCATAGTTCTCAAACAGGTCGAAGCTTGCGCAAGCTGGTGACAACAGTACGGTATCGCCCTTAAAAGCCAACGCATAGGATTGCTTTACGGCCTCCTCTGCCGACATGGTGTCCACAATAGTGGGGACCACACCCTCAAATGCAGCGTGAATTTTGGTATTGTCTACCCCAAGGCAAACAATGGCCTTCACCTTATTTTTTACCAACTCCATTAGCTCAGCATAATCGTTGCCCTTATCAATGCCGCCCACAATCCAAACCACTGGGGTTGTCATGCTTTCGAGCGCATACCAGGTAGAGTTGATGTTTGTGGCCTTGGAATCGTTAATAAAGGTTACACCTCTAACCTTAACTACTGGTTCCAAACGGTGTTCAACACCCTGAAAATCAGCGAGACTTTGACGAATAAACTCCTTGCGGAGGTGTAGCACATGGCCGGCTATTGCAGCAGCCATGGAGTTGTAAACATTATGCTTACCTTTTAATGCCAGCTCTTCGATACTCATAGTGAATTCAGAGTTGTTATATTTTACATGTATTGCTTTCCCATCGCAAACGGCACCCTGAGTCAATTCCCCATTCAATGTAAAGGGAAGTAACTCAGCACCGATCTTGTATTCCGGAAGGTACCTCATCGTCTCAGGATCATCGGAGCAGTAGATAAAGGCATCACCCTTATGCATATTCTGGGTAATTCTAAACTTCGACCTCGAATAATCTTCCATCCTATAATTATACCTGTCCAAGTGGTCAGGTGTAATGTTCATTAAAATGCCGATGTCGGCCTTGAACTTGTACATACCATCGAGCTGAAAGCTGCTCAGCTCAATCACGTAGTAATCAAAATGCTCCAGCGCTACCTGCAACGCAAAACTCTTTCCAATATTTCCGGCCAATCCCACATTTAGTCCTGCCTTCTGGAGCATGTGATAAATAAGGCTAGTGGTGGTAGTTTTGCCATTGCTGCCGGTTATGCATATCGTTTTAGCTGAGCAATACCGTCCGGCAAACTCAATTTCAGAAATTATTGAAATGCCCTTGGCCCTAATTTCCTTGACAACTTGAACCTTTTCTGGAATGCCGGGGCTCTTTACCACCTCATCGGCATTAAGAATTTTATCCAAGGTGTGCTGCTTTTCCTCCCAAATGATGCCGTAGCTGTTGAGCAGATCTTTATACTCAGCCTTAATCTCACCAAAATCGGATACGAACACATCAAGTCCCTTTAGCTTGGCCAACACTGCCGACCCAGCCCCACTTTCACCCGCACCCAATACTACCAGCCTCATAGCTTACCGTATTTTGAGAGTTACAATGGTTACAACTGCAAGTATCATCCCGATAATCCAGAACCGGGTAACAATTTTTGGCTCTGGATATCCCTTCTTTTGGTAATGGTGATGAAGAGGTGCCATCAGGAAGATTCTTCGTCCTTCGCCATACTTGCGCTTAGTGCGCTTAAAGTAGCTCACCTGCAGCATTACCGAAATGCTCTCTACAAAGAACACCCCGCACAGAATGGGAATTAACAGCTCCTTCCGAATCATGATTGCAAACACAGCAATGATGCCACCTAGGGCGAGGCTACCGGTATCGCCCATAAAAACCTGCGCCGGAAAAGAGTTATACCATAGGAATCCAATGGTAGCCCCAATCATGGCTGCCATAAATACAACCAACTCTCCCGAATGTGGAATGTACATTATGTGCAGGTAGTCGGCATAAATTACGTTACCCGATAGGTAGGCGAAGATACCTAGGGTAACCCCAATGATGGCGGAAATTCCAGTTGCCAATCCATCGAGCCCATCGGTTAGATTCGCCCCATTGGAAACGGCAGTTACAATAAATATACAGGCCAACACATATACCACCCATGCCCACTTTTCTGCCTTTTCAGTTGGCAAGAAAAAAAGCACATCGGCATAATTAAACTCATTATTTTTAAAAAAGGGGATGGTTGTTTGAGTTGTTTTTTTTTCGGGGGTCAAAAATACCGTTCGCTGCTCACCAGCTGCAGCGCCATCAACCACCTCAACTTCGGAGCCGGGGCTTACCTTGGTAGTTCTCTCTCGAATAACCACGTCATTGCTCAAAAACAATGTAAGGCCAACCATGAGACCAAGAACAATTTGCCCAAGAATCTTCATCCTCCCTGGAAGTCCCTCCTTGTGCTTGCGGAATACCTTAATGTAGTCATCGGCAAAACCGACCATTCCCATCCAAATGGTTGCAGCAATCATTAAGAGAATGTATATGTTGCCTAAATCACCAAGTAATAATGTCGGTATTAGGATGGCCAAAATTATGATTAGCCCGCCCATGGTTGGCGTTCCCTTCTTCTGCATTTGCCCTTCCAGGCCAAGGTTACGAATTTCCTCTCCAATCTGCTGCCTCTGCAAATACCGAATCATCTTCTTACCAAAAAATAGGGTAAAAAGGAGTGAGATGATAATGGCAAGTGCCGACCGAAACGAGAGGTAGTGAAACAACCTCGCTCCCGGGAAGTCGAGCTTTTCTAAATAGCTGAACAGATAGTATAGCATAACCTAGTACTTATAAACTTTCAAAAATATCTCGTAATACTTCTTTGTCGTCAAAGTGATGCTTAACACCACCTATCTCCTGATAATTCTCGTGCCCTTTACCAGCCACCAGCACAATGTCGCCAGGGTGAGAGAGCATGCACGCAGTTTTTATTGCCTCCTTGCGGTCTACTATTACTAGCACGCGACCAACTACATCGTCGGGAATGCCAGCCTTCATATCTTCCAAAATATCTTCCGCCTTTTCGAAGCGAGGATTATCGGATGTTAAAACCACCATATCGCTGCCTTCTGCGGCTATGCAAGCCATTTCAGGTCGTTTGGTTTTATCGCGGTTTCCACCTGCGCCAACCACGGTGATAAGTTTCTGCTCTGGCTTTCGAATTTTGTTTATGGTAGATATCACATTATCCAGCGCATCTGGTGTATGGGCATAGTCCACAACCGCGGTTATCTTTTGCCTCGAGCGAACGTATTCAAACCGTCCTGAAACAGGTGTCATAAGGCTCAGAGCAGTTAGCATCTCCTCTCGGCCAAACCCAAGCAAACGTCCAGCAGAGTATACCGACAGCAAGTTGTAAGCATTAAATTCACCAATAAACCGAGTCCAAACATCAATCCCATCAATGTTAAGCTGCATACCCTCAAAGTCGTGCTCAACTATACGGCACTTGTACTCTGAGGCTGATCGAAGCGAGTAGGTATGGATTGATGCCTTGGTATTCTGCACCATCACTTTTCCGTTTCGATCGTCAATATTGGTGAGGGCAAACGCATCGGAAGGAAGATTATCAAAAAAACGCTTCTTTGCCTTAATATACTCTTCAAAGGTCTTGTGATAATCGAGGTGATCGTGGGTAATGTTGGAGAAAATGGCGCCGGCAAACTTTAAGCCTGCAATTCTCTGCTGAATAATGGCATGAGAGCTCACCTCCATGAAGCAAAATGAGCATCCTAAATCTACCATTTGGCGCAGTAGCTCGTTGATTTTCACTGCATCGGGCGTGGTATGGGTGGCGTCCACCACAGTGCCATCAACATAGTTCACAACAGTAGAAAACAAGCCAGCTTTGTAGCCCAGCTTCCGCGCCGCATCGTAAAGCAGCGTTGCCGTGGTTGTCTTTCCATTTGTACCTGTAACGCCAACCAGCCGCAAGTCGTGAGATGGGAAATTGTAAAATGCTGCGGCAATTAGACCTAGCGCCTCCTCGGAGTGTCTTACCTTGACGTAAGTAACCCCTTTTTGTATTTCTGCTGGTAGCTCCTCACACACAATAGCCTTTACTCCCTTGCCAACAACTTCATCTATGTATGCATGACCATCGTGTTGGGTACCTCTTACGGCAACGAAGAGCATCCCCTCTTCCGCCTTTCTCGAGTCGAAAATGATGCCTTTTATATCAACATGGCGCGATCCCTTAACGGTGACTACGTCAACCTGCTTGAGTAAATATGATAGCAACATTGTTTCCATTATCCCAATGAGATAAAAATTTCATTTCCCCTAATTACACGTGTTCCAGGCTGAAGTGATTGGCTCTTTACAGTTCCTTTACCGCTAAAGCGAACTCGCAGTCCTGCATTCTCCAGCAGGAAGAGGGCATCCTTCAATCCCATATCTACAACATTTGGAACTAGATTATTAATAATTGAACGTTTGCTAAGTTCAACCTCCTTATCCTTACTCTTTGTATTAACCCACGTGGAGGTTACACCATCGTCAGAGAATGGAATGTTGAGATCATCAAAAACCTCGTTAAGATCGGGCCTATATCCTCCTTGTGAAACGGGAATATCCACTGGCTTTACCGAATGGCTTATGGGCTCCTGCCACTCCAAACTTTTAGCGTAAACCTTATCGGCAATCTCCTTGAAAATAGGGCCTGCTACCACGTTGCCGTAGTAAACGTCGTTGGAGGGTGAGTTTACAACCACTATGCAGCTATACTTTGGATTATCGGCAGGAAAATATCCAACAAAAGAAGCTTGATAGCTCTTTGCTCCCTGGTAGGCATATCCACCACTTCCCCTTGCAATTTGAGCAGTTCCCGTTTTGCCAGCAATGGTATAAACGCTATTCTTGAGGTTTTTGGCCGTTCCATGTTCCACCACCCCTTCCAGTACTTGTCGCACTTTACGAAGGGTTGAGCGGGAGCATATACTAGACGATATAACTTCGGGGCTAAAAGTTCTTACGGTATTACCATGCCGCTGCAACGACTTCACAAAAAGGGGTTTAACCATCTTACCACCATTGGCAATAGCATTGTAAAACGTCAATAGTTGCAATGGGGTAATCCTTACCTCATACCCAATGGCCATCATTGGTAACGAAACGCCAGACCAATACTTGTCGCCGGGGTATTTAATTTCGGGTACTGCTTCACCTTTTATCTGTAGCCCAAGCGGCTCATTCAACTTCATCGCATATAATCTGTCGATAAAACTTTTTTCCCTACCCTTATAATACTCAATCATTAGCTTGGCCACCCCAACGTTCGATGATTGCTCAAAAACCTGCTGCACCGTGAGCTTACCCAGACCCCCTTCATGGGCATCCACAATCCATTTGTCGAAGTAGAGAAAGCGTCCATTTTTGGTATCTACCGTATCGCTAAGTTTAACATAACCATCCTCAAGTAGGGAGATGAGCGCTGCAAGCTTAAAAGTCGATCCAGGCTCAGTGCTTTCACCAATTGCGTAGTTAAAAGCCTCCGTATAGCTGCCATCGGAAGAGCGTTTTAGGTTGGCTATGGCCCTAATCTCACCGGTGCTAACCTCCATGAGTATTACTGAACCATGGTCGGCATTATGGCTGACAAGCTGGCGACGAAGCGCATTCTGGGCAACGTCCTGTAGGTCGATGTCTAGGGTGGTAACAACATCGGTACCATCAAGCGGGCTAACATCTTCCTCGCTATTTACCGGTATCCACATTTTACCTGCAATGCGCTGGGTAAGCACTAATCCGGCCTGCCCTTTCAACTCGTGATTGAATGCGCCCTCAATACCAACGGCAACTCCGTTTTCGTTTACCCCCCCAATGGTTCTCGCAGCAAGGTAATCGTTGGGGCGTATGCGCTTATCGGTCTGAATGGGCATAAACCCTCCCACATTCTTTGGTAATCTTAACAACGGAAAAGTCATCAGACGCTTAAGTTCAATGTAGTTTACCAATCGTGAGTTAAGCAGAAAATATCGCGATCCTTTGTCAAACCGACGAGCATTTACCAGCAGGGAACGATAGCTGAATGGTGACCTATCCTTAAACATGTTGGATAAACAAAGCGCTAATGAATCGACCTTTTCGTAGAATATCTCATCGGTTAAGCCTGCGGCTCGAAGA
This sequence comes from Williamwhitmania sp., assembly GCA_035529935.1. Classification (NCBI taxonomy): domain Bacteria; kingdom Pseudomonadati; phylum Bacteroidota; class Bacteroidia; order Bacteroidales; family Williamwhitmaniaceae; genus Williamwhitmania; species Williamwhitmania sp. The sequence goes on from DATKVT010000117.1 coordinate 29,645, forward strand.
TCCATACGCAGTTCATAGTAGGGAACCGAGGTAGCCAGTAGCCTCCCCTCATCGTCTAAAATATCTCCCCTATTAGGATAAATTGGTACCTGACGAAAGGTAATCTCCTCAGCCTTTTGGCGCAGGGCACTACCTTCAACAAATTGGATATAGAGCACCTTGGCTATGATGACGAGTCCCACCAACAGCACAAAAAAGTAGACTAAGGCTACTCTCCAAACAACATCCGATTTAATTGAAGCTCCCATAATTTACCAAACCGACTTTTTTATTATTTGTGGTGGTTTTACCGACTCTTCTAAACCCAATCCCTGCTGCTTTACCATACGAGCAACCTCAGATTGCTTGCTGATATTCATCAACTCTGCTGCAGTGGTTATACTTTCGGAACGTAAATTTTCAACCTCCTTTTGCAACTTTGTACTTTCACTTACAATGCGTTCTGTGCGATACCTATTTCCTATATACACCAAGGCCATGAATACCAAAAAAACAATGTAGGGAAGTTGCCCAGTTACGGCCTCCTTCGCTAACATACTTCCGGTCATAATATCCTTCAAAGGGTTTGATTTCTTCTTCGCCTTTTTAGATTCCTCCGGTTCTTTCTCAAACTCAACTTGCTCTTCTTTCCCTAACATATGGTCAAACCTTTTTTACTACCCGCATACGTGCACTGCGCGAACGCGAATTTTGCTGCTGCTCCTCTTCCGACGGTTCTATGGACTTGCGTGTAATTAGCACAAATGGCACAGTTGCCTTGCCAAAGAAATCCTTTTGGGTTACACCATCCACATTACCAGCCTTCATGTAGTTCTTAACGAGCCTATCCTCGAGCGAATGGTAGGTAATAACCACCAACCTACCGTCATGCTCCAATATTTTTCCAGTCTGCTCCAGCATCAAGGCTAAGCTATCCAGCTCACCGTTTACCTCTATTCTTATTGCCTGAAATACCTTTGCCAAAAATTTGTTAGCATTCATTCTGGGGGTTGCTGGTTCCAGCACCTTCATCAACTCCTCTATGGTGGCTATGTAGCCCATCCCCCGTCCTTCAACAATAAGGTGAGCCACTCGCCTCGGGTTTTCAACCTCGCCGTATTCCTTCAAAATATAGGTGAGGTTCTCCACCGTGTAACCATTGACCACATCCTTTGCCGACACCAAGGCTTCTGGATTCATGCGCATATCAAGCGCTCCCGAAAATCGGAATGAAAAGCCACGTTCTGGAGTATCGATATGGTGAGAGGAGATACCAAGATCGGCAAGAATACCATTCACCCGTTCCACTCCATGGTAGCGGAGAAAACCGCGCATGAACTTGAAATTCCCACGAATTAGCGTTAGGCGTTTGTCATTGGGCTTATTGGCAATGGCATCAGAGTCTTGATCGAACGCGTATAGCCTGCCCTTGCGGCCCAACCTCTTCAATATTTCGGCCGAGTGACCGCCACCTCCAAACGTTAGGTCTACATAAGTGCCATCAGGCTTTATGTCAAGAGCGTCCACGCTCTCCTTCAAAAGAACCGGAACATGGTAGCTCATAGGGCAATTTTATTGATTTAAACCTCCAAGAATTGTTTCGGCAAGGGTTGCAAAATCCTGTTCGGCCTGTCTCACTCCTTCGTAGCGCTCTCTATCCCAAATCTCAACCTTTCCGTCTTGACCAGCCAGCACCAACTCCTTTCCTGCTTCAATAAGTTCCAGCAGTCGCTTCGGTAATAATAGCCTTCCACCGGCATCCATCTGCACCTCAGCAGTCCCTCTAAAAAACTCCCGCAAAAAAGTATTGTGCTGCTTGTTGTATGGATTTACACTCTCCTTAATCAAGCGGCATTGACGCTCCCACTCCTCTCCGGGGTAAAGCACCAGGCACTTCTCAAAAATATCCTTCTTGACAACAAATTGATCAGGCGTTGACGATGAGGCAAGCTGCTTCTTAAAGGCAGCTGGGAGTAACACCCTGCCCTTTTCGTCAGCCTTGCATACATAATCACCTATAAATGTTGCCATTGTTTCTTATATACTTAGAAAGTAAAACTACGACAAAAATATCCACTTTCTCACACATTCTCCCACTTTTCCCCACATTGTTGATAACTTTTTGTCCCACTGAAACTGCTGATTAGTAAGCGTGAATATCTAAAGACCTTTGTTTACTTGCCATTGAGAATATGTGAAACATCCAAAGAGAAAAATTTTAACTTTGTTGGCTAAACAATATAATTTATGAGTCAAATCTTTGAAGGCGAGCCAAAAAAAGGGGTGGAAGAGGTAAAATTCCTTGACGTGGAAGAGATTATCAAAAAGAAAAACCCTAAGCTACTCAAACTTCTACCTGGTTTTTTGATTCGATACCTCAAGCGCGTGATCCATCAGGATGATCTTAATGGCATTCTGCAACGCCATGGCCACCTTCATGGAATTGATTTTGTGAACGGCTCCTTGGCCGATATGGGTATAACCTATACTGTTTATGGCCTTGAGAATATTAACCCCGATGGTCGTTACATTTTTGTTTCAAACCACCCTCTTGGGGGGCTAGATGGTCTTGTCTTCATGAGCGAACTACGAAAACACTACTCCGATATTCGGTTTGTGGTGAACGATCTGCTGATGAACGTAAGGCAGCTGCGCGAGCTGTTTATTCCGGTTAATAAACTCGGTGGACAGACTACCAGCTATGCAAAGGCCATTGAAGAAACATACGCCTCCGAGGCTCAGGTGCTATACTTCCCCGCAGGATTATGCTCCCGAAAGGTAAAGGGTCAGATCCTTGATCTAGAATGGAAAAAGAACTTCGTGAGCAAGGCTGTTAAGCACCACCGCGATATAGTACCGGTTTTCTTCTCCGGTCGAAATTCCAACTTCTTCTACAACCTTGCAAATTTTCGTAAACTTTTGGGGGCCAAGGCGAACATAGAAATGCTTTACCTTGTTGATGAAATGTTTAAGCAACGGGGAAAGAAACTTTCGTTGGTTATAGGTAAGCCCATACCTTACCAAACATTTTCCAGTGAAAAGTCGGCCCAAGAATGGACTAACTGGATAAGAGAAAAGGCTTATGGCCTTGCAAATACGCAACCAAAATGAACCTAACTTACAATTTATAAGCATTAACCAAGCATTTGAATGGGTTGATTTTATTGCGCGATATAAACTTTACATGAATTTTTAACCCTCAATTGCACAAGGCCTACAAAAAATATGTAGGTTTAAAAAAATAATTTCTATGGAACCGATTATCCCACCAGTAGACAAAATGCTGATAATAAAGGAGCTGACGCGGGAGAAATTTTTGCGCAGAACCAATAATGGTGGCAACAAGCTATACATTGTAACGGCACACGATTCGCCCAACATTATGCTGGAGATTGGCCGGCTGCGGGAACTCTCCTTCAGAGCAGCCGGTGGTGGCACTGGCAAGAGTATCGACGTTGACCCGTTCGATTCAAGCGAAAATCCATACAAGCAGCTCATAGTTTGGGACCCTAAGGATAAGGAGATTCTTGGAGGCTACCGCTACCACGTATTGAGTAGTAAGCATGATCAGATGAACATTGCCACCTCCGAACTTTTTCAATTTTCCGACAAGTTTCAGGAGGAGTATCTGCCCCACATGATTGAGTTGGGCCGTTCATTTGTTCAGCCAAACTACCAAAGCACCGGGCGTATAGGAAAAGGCATTTGGGCATTGGATAACCTATGGGATGGCATTGGTGCCCTAGTGGTGGTTTACCCCGAAATTAAATACTTCTTTGGTAAGGTTACAATGTACCGCTCCTACCACATGGAGGCCCGCAACTACATTCTATATTTTCTCGAAAAATACTTTGCCGATCACGAAAACTTGGTTATCCCCCTTCACCCGTTGGAGCTCAATATCGACAGGGAGGGCATGGCCAAGGTTTTTGTGGGTAAAACCTATGAGGAGGACTACAAAATTCTTTCGAAAACGGTGCGCGGACTAGGTGAGAATATCCCTCCCCTCATAAACGCCTACATGAATCTGTCGCCCTCCATGAAATCGTTTGGCACAGTGCTTAACCCGCACTTTGGCGATGTGGAGGAGACGGGTATCCTAATTACCATTAACGATATCTACCTGAAGAAGGTGGAGCGGCACATAAAAACCTTTTTCCGCCGCCCTCGCCTACTAAGGCCACGGCAACGACCACTTCTCAACGATTAGATAGTAAGGATATAAAAAGAAAGGGCTGCCCCGAATGGGGTGGCCTTTTTTATTGATACCCCTTAAAAAAGTAACATAAATCACTTTTATACACTCACTTATGTCATAACCAGCATCTTGGCTTAATGCTTCTTTTGTCACCAATTTTCGCCACTATTTTGGCTAGTTCCAACCTTTAGCCGACAATAACCATCATTAGTCATTAACATCTTTATTTTGCTCAAAGTGAGGTTAACCTTACGCAAATATTGGCGTTAACACTATATAACAATTATTAACACTAATCCGCCCCAGTTATGAATTTTTCAAATCTATCAATCAGAGCAAAGCTCTTCTTCGGTTTTAGCCTACTCCTTTTTATGGCCATGCTGGTAGGGCTTTTTGGCTACAATGGACTGCACAAGATTCAAACGCAGGAAGTTGTTATCGACGAAATTACTAAAGTGGAAGCCAATCTTCTCTATGCAAGGTTGAGCACCCGCTCATACATGGCGCTCCAGCAGGAGAGCTGGGCCACTGAGGCCAAGAATGCGCTGGCCGACGCCGAAGCAAGTATAAGCCATCTTCAGGCAGTTCTAGTGGATCAAGAGAAACTAGCAAATATTGGTAAGTTAAAGTCCTCCATAGACGCATATAGCGATGGACTCACCGACATTATCGCCTCGGTAAAGCAGCAGCAAGAGCAGCAAGCCAAGATGAAGGAACTATATCTGAAGGTTATTGCCATTGCCAAAGACAACAAGGCAGTAGCTGGTTCGCAACCTTTTAGCCTATTCCTACAAGCAAAGGTGAGCGAAGGAGCCTTCACCCGATTCCTTAACCAAGACGATAAGGATTCTTGGCTTAGCGATGTGGACCGCGCCGTTGCCATAGCCGAAAGTTCAAAGAGTCCCATCACCACCTTACTCAACGAGTATAAGCAGCAAGCACAAATTATGTCTAGTGCAGTGGTGAACCAAAAAACCGCAGAGAACAAGCAGGTGCAATACGGTGCTATAGCCAAGCAGATTACTGGCGATGAAAGTGCAGCAGTAAAAGCCGAAACCCAAAAAATGGTAGTTTCAGCCACCACTGGTATTCTATCCATATTCCTTATCTCCTTGCTTGTTGGCCTGTTCCTATCGGCCTACATTGTTCGACAGATTATGGGTGCCATACGGCAGTCGCTAGACTTGGCCGAGGAGGTTTCGCAGGGTAACCTGATGGTGACCTTGGACGAAACTATGCTCCAGCGCAAAGACGAGATGGGCAAGCTGATGCAGGCCCTCAACCATATGGTTATTAAGCTCCGCGACATTGCCGAAAACATTACTTCCGGTGCCGACAACATTGTTCAGGCCAGCACCCAAATGAGCGATGCCTCCCAACAGATGTCGCAGGGGGCCTCCGAGCAAGCTTCCGCCGCCGAGGAGGTTTCGTCGTCGATGGAGCAGATGGCCGCCAACATTGAACAGAACACCGACAACTCGCAGCAGGCCGAAAAGATTGCCATTATGGGCACCGCCTCCCTGCGCAAGAGCAACGAGGCGGTAATGCAGGCCATTGCTGGCATGAAGGAGATTGCCGAAAAGGTTTCCATCATCTCCGACATTGCCTTCCAAACAAACATTTTGGCCCTTAACGCCGCCGTGGAAGCTGCCCGCGCAGGAGAGCACGGCAGAGGATTTGCCGTGGTAGCAGCCGAGGTGCGCAAGCTAGCTGAGCGGAGCCGTGTAGCTGCCGATGAAATCAACCGGCTATCATCCCGCGGGGTTACCACCTCCGACGAAGCTGGAAAGATGCTCAACGAGCTGGTTCCAGAAATAGAGAAAACTGCTAAGCTGGTTCAGGAAATAAGCGCTGCAAGCCTTGAGCAAAACTCCGGTGCCTCGCAGATAAACAACGCCATTCAGCAGCTGAACCAGGTAACCCAGCAGAACGCCGCCTCCAGCGAGGAGCTAGCCACCAGCTCCGAGGAGCTAGCCAGCCAGGCAGAGCAGCTGAAGGATACCATTGCGTTCTTCCGCATTGAAACTGAAGTAAGAAAATCATTTGGATCAACCCACGCTGCACCCAAACACGTGGCTACTCCAACTCCAAGGCCAGTAGCACACACCCAGCACAAGCCGGCAAGCGTGGCTCCAAAGGGTAAAGGATACAACCTCGGGCTTTCCGAGACTAGCGATAATGCCTACGAGAAATTCTAACACGTAGCGTGTACTTTTCCGAAGGGTGGCCCCACAACAGGGGTCACCCTTTTTCTTTTGGGCCTTGATCAAGGCAAGAAACTTGATGGCTATTCTACAATAATTGGCCACATCTTGGCTGACAAAGCATTTCGGCAATAGAGCTGAACACCGATACTGTATCCTTCTGAAAAAGAGTGGTTAACGTTGGTTAACAATCCTTAACAAGTTTTAACGCCTAGCATTGAATTTGTATGCACGTAATCAGTTTATTAGCGCTATACTACTGCCCGAATAAAAAAAGTTGAAAGCCTAGTAATCTGCCAAGCAACCCCTCCAAGTCGACGTTTATTCGCCAACTATATATTCACGTAAATCCCTACTCATTCTATGCAATTTTCAAATCTATCAATGAGAGCAAAGCTATATGCTGGTTTTGGCCTCATGCTTATTTTGGCCATACTGGTCGGACTTTTTGGTTACAACGGGCTGCAAAAGATTCAAACGCAGGAAACCATCGCCAGCGAAATTACAAGTGTGGAGGCCAACTTCCTCTACGCTCGGTTGAGCACACGAAGCTTTATGGCCCTTCAGCAGGACAGCTTGGCTACGGAGGCCAAAAATGCAATAGCGGCAACCGAAACCAGCAATGCCCATCTACTCTCCATCCTCGACAGCCAGGAAAAGCTGGCTAACATCAACAAGCTGAAGTCGTCCATAGAAGACTATCGGCAGGGGCTCATTGAGATCATTACCTCCGTAAAAGAGCAGCAGGCGTTGCAGGCCAAGATGAAGGAGATTTACCAGCAAATGTTGGCTATGGCCAAGGAGAAAAAGGGGTTAGAAGGAAGCCAACCGTTTGTTCTTTTCCTTCGGGCTAGGGTAAACGAGTATGAGTACTCCCGCTTCATGAAGCAGGAGGATAAGGATTCATGGATGAATGACATGAATCTCGCAGTTTCAATAGCAGGAAAATCTAAAAGCCCCATTGCTTCGCTGCTTACCGAGTATAAGCAGCAGTCCCTGCTGATGGCTGATGCCATTGTGAACCAAAAGACCACAGAAAGCAAGGAGGATGAGCTGGGCACCATAGCCAAGCAGATGGCTGGTAATGAGAGCAAGGCCGTTAAGGCTGAAACCCATCGGATGGTGGACGCCACCTCAACAACCATTCTCATCGTGTTGCTTATTTCGCTGATCACCGGTGTGCTTATGTCGGTCTACATCGTTCGGCAGGTAATGGTAGCCATACGCCAATCGCTATCCTTAGCCGAGGAGGTTTCGCAGGGCAACCTGCTGGTGTCCGTTGACAAGACCATACTACAGCGCAAAGACGAAATGGGTAAACTGATGCAGGCCCTCAACCACATGGTGGTAAAGCTGCGCGAAATTGTTCATAACATTAACGATGGAGCCAATATCATTGTTTTTGCCAGCGGCCAGATGAGCGATGCCTCCCAGCAGATGTCGCAGGGCGCTGCCGAGCAGGCCGCTGCCGCCGAGGAGGTTTCGTCGTCGATGGAGGAGATGGCCGCCAACATTGAGCAGAACAATGACAACTCACAGCAGGCAGAAAAGATTGCCATTATGGGCACCAGCTCCCTGCTTAAGAGCAACCAGGCGGTAATGCAGGCCATTGCCGGCATGAAGGAGATTGCCGAAAAGGTTTCCATCATCTCCGACATTGCCTTCCAGACTAACATCCTGGCCCTTAACGCCGCAGTGGAGGCCGCCCGCGCTGGTGAGCATGGTAGAGGATTTGCCGTGGTTGCCGCCGAGGTGCGCAAGCTGGCCGAACGGAGCCGTGTAGCCGCCGACGAAATCAACCGGCTATCCGCTCGTGGAGTTTCCACCTCCGACAATGCCGGCAAGATGCTCAACGAGCTGGTTCCCGAGATTGAGAAAACCACCAAGCTGGTGCAGGAGATAAGCGCAGCAGGTTTTGAGCAGAACTCCGGAGCTACCCAAATCAACAACGCCATTCAGCAGCTAAACCAGGTTATCCAGCAAAATTCAGCCACCAGCGAGGAGATGGCCACCAGCTCCGAGGAGCTAGCCAGCCAAGCCGAGCAGCTGAAGGATACCATTGCGTTCTTCCGCGTTGAAGCAGAAACAAAACGAGTGTTTAACTCACCCCACATGGCTCCAAAGCACCTGGTTAAGCCAAAACCAACCATGCCAAAGCTGCACCCACAGGCATTTACTGCTCCAAAGAGCAAGGGCTATAACCTTAATTTTTCGAACAGCAGCGATAGCGACTACGAAAAGTTCTAACTCCGAGCGTATATACTTCCCAAGGGAGGCTCCGTATTTGGGGTCTCCCTTTTTCTTTTTTAACATTCAAATCTGACAGTCTCCAAATCTAAAAGCAAAAAAATCCCCGGCTGTCTAGCATTCAACCGGGGATTTAGCATCAAACCCTTCAAACTTTGATAAAGAAACTACTCAAATCTGGTAGCTACTATGTTGCTACACAGTGTGGTTATCGTAAGTGGTGCTGTGCCACAATTGATTGCTTAGTAGGCCCTCTGTTTCCGCCCTTCTACAAAATTTATAAACGAAGTATTCACCACTTTGTTGCCACCGGGGGTAGGATAATCGCCGGTAAAGTACCAGTCGCCCCGGTCGTTGGGACAGGCTTGGTGTAGCCCCTCCACGGTTTGGAACACAATTTCCACCTCGGCCTTCATATCGGCAGGGTGCAGCATGTGGGCAATCTTTTTCGAAACCTCGTCGGTGGTAAAGGGGCGGTAAATCTCCTTCACGTAGTTTACCACCTCCTCCTTGGGCAGGTTTTGCTGCTCCTTGCACTTGCG
>DATKVT010000118.1 GCA_035529935.1 Williamwhitmania sp.
ATCCTTAACCGGTTGCTCTTGGCCTTCTGCCGTCTTGTTTTCTTTTGGCTCTTCGCCCTCTTGATGCTTTTTATGCTTGGTCATATCGAAAATCAAATAATATTTTACGCGATGAGGTCAAGGCAAAAAGCTTGCCACTTCGCAAAATGCGACATTTTGTCGGTTTGAATGAAGCTATACGCGACGAATTTGAGCACCCAACTTATTGAGCCGCTCGTCAATCTTTTCGTATCCCCTATCGATCTGCTCAATGTTGTGGATAACAGAGGTTCCCTCGGCAGACATTGCTGCAATGAGCAACGCAACGCCAGCACGAATGTCGGGTGAGGTCATGGTTGTAGCGCGAAGTTTCAACCTGTGCGCCTGACCAATTACTGAGGCGCGGTGTGGGTCGCAGAGAATAATCTGTGCACCCATGTCGATGAGCTTATCTACAAAGAAGAGGCGGCTTTCGAACATTTTCTGATGAATAAGTACGCTTCCTTTTGCCTGTGTTGCCACAACTAGAAATACACTGAGCAGGTCGGGTGTAAGTCCTGGCCACGGTGCATCGGCGATGGTTAGGATGCTGCCATCGATGAACGATTCAATTTCGTAAATGTCGTGGGAGGGAATTAGTATATCGTCGCCCTTACGCTGAAGTTCAATTCCCATGCGTTCGAAGGAGTAGGGGATAATGCCCAAATCGTCGTAGGAGACGTTTTTAATGGTGATTTCGCTGTGGGTCATGGCGGCCATGCCAATGAAGCTGCCAATCTCAATCATGTCGGGCAGTATGGTGTGCTCGGCACCGTGCAGCTCCGTTACCCCTTCAATTGTAAGCAGGTTGGATCCAATCCCCGAGATTTTAGCACCCATGCGGTTGAGCAACTTACAAAGTTGCTGCACGTATGGTTCACACGCTGCATTGTAGATGGTGGTTATCCCCTTGGCCATTACTGCTGCCATTAGGATATTGGCTGTGCCTGTAACCGATGCCTCGTCGAGCAGCATGTAGCAACCCATCAGGTTGTTGGCTTCAACGGCATAGTAGTTTTGGGCAATGCTAAAGTCGAATTTGGCGCCAAGACGCTGAAAACCCAAGAAATGGGTATCGAGCCGCCTACGGCCAATTTTGTCGCCACCCGGACGAGGAATGTAGCCCATGCCAAATCGGGCAAGAAGTGGACCAACAACCATTATGGAACCCCTAAGACTGGCCGCTTTCACACGAAACTCCTCGCTGCGCAGGTAGTTGATATCCACATTGGCCGCTTTAAAGCGGTAGCTGGTTTCACCTAACTTGTGCACCTCAACGCCCATACCCTGAAGTAGCTCAATGAGCTTGTTCACATCAAGGATGTTGGGTACGTTGTGAATGGTCACCTCTTCGGGGGTAAGCAGCACGGCACAAAGAATTTGGAGTGCCTCATTCTTTGCCCCTTGAGGTTGAATTTCGCCGGAAAGCCTTAGGCCTCCTTTAATTTCAAAGGTTCCCATAAAGCCTAGTGGTTTACTTTTTCCGTGGGTGTTGCTGGTGGGGTGGACGTCGCTTTATTTTGCTCGGTACTTGAATTTCGCGTCTATCCTGAAGTTTAAACTCCGGTTTGAGGGTAAGTTTACCTTTAGAGAATTCACCCAAGTCACGTAGAATTAGGTCGTCGGTAACGGAGTCCTTGTTCCAGGTGATGTAAGATTTCTTCATCTGATTGGCGATGGCTAGTACGAGGAGGTCTTTTTCCTCTCCATCTTCCATGGCTGCAACGGTTTTAACCATCGATTCCAACACACGTCCATAATGCTTATGCTTTAGCGTTGATGGGGCATACGGAACAATACGAGGTTTTTCCTGTAATTTCTCGCGAAGCGGGGTAGGGTATGGCGAATCGATATCGAGCTTAAAGTCGGACATAATTGCTAGATGGTCCCAGAGCTTGTGCTTAAAGTCCGGTTGGTCGCGAAGCTGAGGCATGAGTGTACCCATCACGGCAATTATCGATCGGGCGACTAAGTTTCGCTGATCGCGGTCTTCGATGGTCATTGCATAGTCCACCATCTGTTGCACGTTTCTTCCATATTCAGGAAGAAAAAGTTTTGTACGTTGCGTATTGTAGTCCATTATAGTGATTTAGTGTTCAAAAGAGCACCGGAGAGCCGGTAACTTCAACAAGCACAAAGCTAGCACATTAAAAACAATTAACAAAACGATCTTACTGATTTGCAATCTTTAGGCGAGCAAACTTGAGTAATAGTGTCTTTTGCCCCGTGGATGGGAAGAAGACGGTCGCCTTGCGGTTGGCCGAGTCACCCTCGGCTGCCACAACCTTTCCAACGCCAAACCGCTCGTGCTCTACCTGAACGCCGGCAACAATTTCGTTGGGGTCACAATCTCTAAAACTTTTGGCTAATGGCTCGTTAAATTCAACAGGGATATTGGTTGTAGCGGTTTTTATGCTTGAGGTAACCACCTTTTTCTCCTTTGCAGGAATATTTTTTTGGTAGGGGTTGGAAAATGATCCGTAGTTTTTGGAAAATCCACCACCCTGTGTCGAGCGGTTTAGCAGGTTGTTGTCACCATCGTTATCGGGTGCCTCACCCATGTCGAGGTAGCTTTCGTCGATCTCTTTTAGGAAGCGGCTTGGACGGCAAGTGGTGGGCGAACCCCAGCGGTAGCGCTGCATGGCGTAGGATATGGTTGCCCTTATTTCGGCTCGCGTTATGGCAACATAGAATAGCCGTCGCTCCTCCTCCAGCTCTTGCTCGGTGCCCATGCTCATGCGGGAGGGGAAGAGCTCTTCCTCCAGCCCGACCAGATACACATATTTAAACTCAAGCCCTTTTGCAGAGTGGACGGTCATAATGGTGACCTTGTTGCGATCCTCAGGCTTATCTTTGTCGGCATCGGTGAGCAGCGAAACAGTTTCTAGAAAACGATCGAGGGTAAGAGCCTCATCGCTCTCCTCCTCCTTTTTCAACTCTTCGGTAAACTCCCTGATGCTGTTGATGAGCTCTTCTAGGTTTTCCAACTTGGAGACCCCCTCGTTGGTTTTATCCTGCCGGAGGTCGTGAATAACCCCTGACTTGGTGGCAATGGTAAGCGCAAGGTCGTAAGCCTCCAGCGTGGCGATTTGCGATGCCATTTCGCTAATAAGGGCTACGAAATCGGCAAGTTTTCGTGCCGCTGCCTCCTTAACTTCGGGCTCTAGCGTACGGATGTTTTGAGCGGCCTCCCAAATGCTTATTCCGTTTGAAGCAGCAGCAGATTCAACGCGCGCCATGGTGGTATCGCCAATGCCTCGGGCGGGGAAATTTACCACCCGCTTAAATGCCTCATCGTCGTTGTGGTTGAGCACCAGCCGAAAGTAGGAGAGGAGGTCCTTTATCTCCTTGCGCTGGTAGAACGAAAGCCCTCCGTACACCTTGTAGGGAATATTTTTCTTGCGCAGCGAGTCCTCAAAAATTCGCGACTGGGCGTTGGTGCGGTAGAGAATGGCAAAGTCGTGGTAGTTAGCCTGATCGCGGTATATTGTTTCGTGAATGGAGGCGGCAACCATAAGCCCCTCCTCCTGGTCGGTGTAGGCGCGAAGAACCTTTATAAGTTCACCCTCATCGTTTTTTGAAAAGGAAACCTTTTTTATCTGATTCTTGTTCTTGGCAATGATGCTGTTGGCCGCATTCACAATGGTCTGGGTGGAACGGTAGTTCTGCTCCAGCTTAAAGAGTTTGTAGTTAGGGTAGTCGTTTCGGAAGTTGAGGATGTTCTCAATTTTTGCTCCGCGAAACGAGTATATGCTCTGGGCATCGTCGCCCACCACGCAGATGTTGTGGTGCTGGGTGGCTAGCTTATTCACAATCAGGTATTGCGAGTAGTTGGTGTCCTGATACTCATCAACCAGAATATACTGAAACTGTGTTTGGTACTTGGCCAGCACGTCGGGGAAATCGCGAAAAAGGATGTTGGTGTTCAGCAGTAGATCGTCGAAGTCCATGGCTCCCGACTTGTAGCATCGCTGCGCATAGGCTGTGTATATTTCGGCAATCATGGGCATGCGCGAAGCCGCATCCTGAGCTACAGTATGCGAGCTGCTGCGGTAGGCCATGGGGGTAACCAGGTTGTTCTTGGCACTGGAAATGCGACCCAGCACAGCGCCCACCTTGTAAACCTGATCGTCGAGTTTCAAGTCCTTAATGATAGACTTAATGAGGCTCTTGGAGTCGGTGGTGTCATATATGGTGAAGCTCTTGGGATAACCTAGCTTATCGGCTTCGGCACGGAGTATTTGGGCAAAGATGGAGTGAAAAGTTCCCATACGCAGGCGCTTGGCCAACGACTCGCCCACCGTGGAGGCAATGCGCTCCTTCATTTCGCGGGCCGCCTTGTTGGTAAAGGTGAGGGCCAAAATGGAGTAGGGGGCCACTCCCTGATTAAGAAGATGGGCAATCCTGAAGGTGAGCACTCTGGTTTTTCCTGATCCTGCGCCCGCAATTACAAGGCTTGGACCCTTGTAGTTTTCAACAGCTTGACGCTGAACATCGCTTAGTTTACTGAGAAATTCTTCCACGGTTGGTATTCTGATTCAATTAGCATGCAAAGGTAAGCTTGCCCAGTGGAATTACAAACTTGTTTTTGGGGAAGGAATGGTGCTTTGGTATTTATTTACTCTCGCAGCTTGGCATACCGTATCTCGTCCCATAGCTTCCCGTTTTTAAATACTGCCTTCTTAAGCACAGCCTCTCTTGTGAAACCGCACTTTTCTAGCACCCGTTGCGAGGCAAGATTATACTCGAATACGCCGGAGAAAACTCTTACAACATCCAGCATTTCGAATGCAAATTGGGTGGCCAGGTTTACTGCTTGCGGCATTATGCCCCTGTTCCAGTATGGCTCACCAAGGAAATAACCCAGCTCGGCGCTCTTTCGGTAAACATCCGTTCCCTTTGTTAGCCCAACATTGCCCACGTATTCCCCTTCGTAAATAATACCAAAAATGGTGGTGGGATCTTGGGCCATGCACATCTCAACGAAGCTCTTGGCATGTTCCAGAGTGTAGGGGTGAGGAAAGCCATCACGCAGGTTGATGCTTATGTTTTTGTTGTTGGCCAGCTCAGCCATCCGGGGAGCATCGGCCATTACCAGTGGACGAAGGGTGACTTTGCCAGAGGAAGCATGTAGCATGGTTGGTGTTGTTTAAGTAGATTTGATGATTACAAACCCACGCCGGATTTGTGAAAACAAGAGACTAAGAATATTCTCAGTTTTGAAACTATTTCTGTGCCAATAATGAATGGGTTCAAGAGAAACAATAAAATATAGATTAAAAGGACAATTCCCACAAGTGTCGATCGCTGTCATATCCCTGTAAATAGTATCTTCGTGACCCATCTGGGTTGAATTTTATTTCATTGTCAGTCATATAATCTAGGTTAGTTACCAAATCAGATATAGTAATGCTGGTGTATCCGCCATTTGACCATTTAATAACAGCAATAATAGAATTTTCATTATAAACGACTGAATTCACGCCCTCGTTAAATTCTTTTCCAGAAAAGAAAACAATTTCAACAGAATAATAATCTGACCAGACCATTTTTTTGCTACCTGAATGAGAAACAAAAATAGGAGTACGTCCAAATATTGGGGTCTCGCAATAACCAACAGGATTTTTATCGACTACCTCAGACTGGTAACGAGCACTGCATTGAATTACAACTGAGGCTGAGAGATTCCTTAATCCAATGAGAGCAAACAAAAAAATAAATGTGTAGACATTTTTCATAATTAGAAATCTGATTTAATACCTACTTCATAAATACCCAATTATTGCCATTTGAATTAGAAATAAGTTTTGCTTCTTCCTTATTTCCATCTTTGTCTGTAATCATTATTGGAACACAATTGTCACATTTCATGGCAAATGTGATATAAAAATTCTTTATAGCATTATTTAGCCAAATATATTGGTTGTGTAGCATGAGGGTATTATGAAAAACATCTATCCAATCATTAAATGTAATCGAGGAAATATTTGAATATGGGTCATCTTGGATATAATTGTTGAGCATGATGACTCTTCCTGCAAATGAATAATTAGAATGAGCAATTGAGTTTCGAATCTGAGTTTTGTATGTTTTATTTATTAAGTCGTGAAGTATTGGTGAAATACTTTCTAGCCGATCTCTTATTTTTACCCTTATAATCTCATGCCTGCTGAGTATGTTTTTATTTTTTTTATTGCCCTCAGCAATTTTAAAATACCAGTCATAACTCTCTCCATTGAGAATCCTTACAAACTGATATAGTTTTTTAATTATCATGTCAGCCTCCCAAAATTTCAAGTAAATGAGCATTTCAATCTGAATTGATGTTTCTTCTGATTCTATCAGTTCATCATATTTTGACTTATCCTCAGATAAGTATTTAAGTCCTTTTAGATAAACTGTGTATGGGTACTTGTGGATATTGTTTTTTCGATAATTATCTATGAATGTATAATGTGTTTGTTCTGAGTGACCTTCTTTTCCAGGTCCAACTGCATATGGGCTGTATTTACCACCTTCACTATTTGTGAATTTTAGTGCATCTTCACTAAAAAAACCATTTTCTTCAACGAGGAGAAGATCGCCAATATGTTTTTGTCGTTTGAGGGCTAATTCCATGAGTCTCATAAATTCAGGCTCTAAGATTCTTTTGCGTTCAGTAATTTTATCACTAAATATCATAATGGTTTGGAATTATTAATGAAACCTAAATTCAAGTAACAAATGCAACTTATAGGATTGAGGAGGGAATGGAGTTTATTTTTTTCAGAACAGGAAGATGAGCATTGCTCACCTACCCTGCTCCGATGGAAAAAATGTGGTTCTTTGCCTCCTAAATCCTCT
>DATKVT010000119.1 GCA_035529935.1 Williamwhitmania sp.
ATGGGTTGATGGTGTCAAAGGTGGAAAGGCCGTTTATCTGACCAACGGAGCCCACCTCGAGGTTCCTTATTCCACTGACTTCCTTCCTGCTAGCATGACCATCTCAGTATGGGTTAAGCTGGATAACCTAGGTTGGGAGAACAACATTATCGTTTCACAAAACTACTGGTGGGGTTATAAATTCCAAACCCAATCAGGCACAAAACCAATGATTACAGAGCGTATTGATGCCAACACCGTTCAGGATTTTGATGATGGCGATGGCGTGGTTGCTGCTGGTGTTTGGAGTCAACTTGTAGTTTCGCTGAATAGCACAACAAATACTTTGACGTTCTACATCAATGGTGTGAAGACTCAGACTTATACGGAAACAAATGGCGTAGGTCCATTGACTCAAACCCTTTCTTTTACTGATATCAACACCAATTATACCTACACAGCACAGCCATTTTTAATTGGCACTCTTGCAACTGATGATGAAATCGCAGCCCATCCTGATAATTTTAGCTGGATAACGACTGCCAACGTAGGCTGTTTTGAAGGTGCTATCGATGAATTAAGAATCTATAGCATTGCACTGACTGATGGACAAGTTTCGAAGTTGTACAATGACGAAAAACCGTAATTAGGTGATTAGGTTTATTTGTTAGGTTAATGGGTTAGGCTCAATTCTTTCTGCATCACATTTGGAAGGATATTGAGCCTTCCCTTTTATTTGACTCTTTGAAAACATTGGTGGAATACTAATTTCCTTATTGTTTTAGGAATAGGATCACAATTATCTGCATACTATGGTTCGCAATATCCTAATATTTATGCTATTATTCAACTCTTTAGTTGCCTCGGCTCAACGTGTGCAACGCTCAGCTCCGGTGCAATGGTGGCGCGAATCAGTTTTTTACCAGATTTACATGCCCTCCTATCAGGATAGCGATGGCGATGGATATAGCGATTTTACGGGAATGACTGCGAGGCTCGATTACCTTCAGTCGCTTGGTATTAAAGGGATTTGGCTTACCCCGTTTCTTAAATCGCCAAAAGTAGATAACGGTTATGATGTGGCCGACTACTATCAGATTGATACAATTTATGGCACTCTTAACGATTTCAAAATATTTCTGAATGCTGCCCACAAGAGAGGAATCAAGGTAATTATGGATATGGTGGTGAACCACACCTCCACAGACTGCCGCTGGTTCCAAGAGTCTAGAAAATCAAAGGATAATTCCTACCGCGATTACTATATTTGGCGCGATAAACCCAATAACTGGGAATCTTTTTTTGGCGGAGGCGCATGGCAGCTCGATAGCCTCTCCAACCAATATTACTACCACAAGTTTGACGTAAGAATGGCCGATCTCAACTGGTCGAACCCGAAAGTGGTAGCTGAGATTCAAAAGGTACTTCGCTACTGGCTCAACCTTGGCGTTGATGGCTTCAGGTTGGATGTAATAAACTTCCTCACTACGGATGGGATTTTGGCTGACAATCCGGTAAAGGATGGAAATCAGGAGCATATTTTTGACATTAACCAGCCTAGCGTGAAAAAGGCCATTCAAACTATTAAAGCTACCATTAACGAATACCCCAACCGCTTTGTAGTTGGTGAAATTGGTAGCGATAAGCTAGGTGTGATTAGTCAGTATCAAGCACCTAACCTACTGGATGTTGTTTTCAATTTTAACTTTGGAAGCATCCCAAAATTTTCCGTTGACCGAATTTTTAATGAGCTGCAGAATATGGAGAAAAGCATGAGCGATTATCCTACCCTGTTTTTTGGTAGCCACGATATGCCACGGCTGATGAACCGACTTGCCGATGGTAATCCCGAGAGGGCAAAGACCCTTGCCGCCCTTATGCTTACGGCTAAGGGCGTCCCTTTTGTTTACTATGGCGAAGAGATTGGAATGCAAAACATTGTAGCCAATACTTATGCTGAAATGGTGGACATCCAGGGAAAAACCCACTATTTAATGGCTCTTCACAATGGAATGACACCAGCAGAAGCTCTTGTAGAAGGCAACAAGCACAACCGGGATAAATCACGCAGCCCAATGCAGTGGGATACAACTCGCAATGCGGGTTTTACGACGGGCAAACCCTGGATAAAGGTTCAAGAAGACTACAAAAATGTCAATGTTCAGGAGAGTTTGCAACAAAACGAATCCATTTTGAATACCTACAAAAAATTGATAACCATGAGAAATAGTGAGCCAGCCCTTCAGTATGGGAGCTACGAACGACTTGAGCATATCGACGACATGATACTGTTTACTCGCACCTATGCCGGTGATAAAGTTACGGTTGTTGTTAACTTTGGTAAGAAGACAAGCATTGACGTGCCATCGGATGCAAAAATACTCGTGGGTAGTAATGAACTTGAGCCAAATGGTTTTTTGATTTATAGGCAATAGATGAAAATGGTTTCAGTAAACCAATCGTGTTGCAATGGTTACTTCACCGTATTATTAACCTAATCTCTAGCTCGATGAAACGTTTACTTCTAAATATCGCCGCTCTTTTAATATCCCTATCGGCTTTAGCACAAACCGGACAGCTAAATATTTCCCGCATTGATTTAATGCCCAATTTACCTGCACCGCTTCAGATTAGGGATTGGAGCACCGTGGCGCATGATTACGACACCTACGTATTCGACCTCACTAAAACAGGATCATATTTGCCGCTGGTACGCCTTGGCACTCAAGGGCAATTTAACTATGCCGACAATACGCCACTCTTTCTCGATAGCTACGTAGGTTCTGTTGACCATTCTAACCAAGCAGAGGCCATAAACATATTGCCGGCAATTGTGGGCGCAAGCCTAGTTGGAATCGATAAGAGTAACCAGAACGGGGTGAATTGGGTGGCCAAAGTCAAGGATTTCTTCAACCTTAAAAATGGCCAGAATGTATACCTCAACAGCTACTCAACCGTTTCGGGCGATGATTGGTGGTACGATGTAATGCCCAACGTTTACTTTTATCAGCTGAGATCGCTATACCCCAACGCCGCACCCGAATTCAACAGTCAGTTTACAACCATTGCCGACCGATGGCTAGGCTGTGTTACCCAGCTGGGTGGAAGCGCCACTCCGTGGGCAGCTCCAAATATGAACTACCGTGCCTTTAACTTAGCAACTGGTCTACCCTTGAACACAAGTGTCCCTGAGCCCGAATCGGCTGGAAGTATTTCGTGGCTGCTCTACAACGCCTACCTCCAAACTGGGAATCGGAAATATTTTGAAGGTGTTCAGGAGGCCATGGACTTTCTAACCAATTTTGGATCGAACCCAGCCTATGAGCTTCAGCTGTCCTACGGAACGGTTACCGCCGCCAGAATGAACGCAGTGGAGGGAACCAATTACCCCATGCAGGAGTTGCTTGACTGGTGCTTCAACCGGGGCGATTTGAGAGGGTGGGGTGCTATTGTAGGAACTTGGGGAGGCTACGATGTTTCTGGCCTAATTGGTGAGGCCAACGATGCTGGTAACGACTACGCCTTTGTAATGAATGGCTTTCAACAGGCAGCTGCACTTGCTCCGCTACCCAAATACGATAAGCGTTACGCCCGCGCCATTGCCAAATGGCTGCTGAATGTTACCAACGCTAGCCGTTTGTTCTACTGGGATGCACTTCCTCAAGACAATCAGGATTCCTACACATGGGCTTCCACCAACGACCCAACTGCCTGCATTCCACATGAATCGATGAAACAGGTATTGTCAGGTAAAACACCATTTGCCACTGGTGATGCAATTGGCGGTGGATGGGCAGCCACAAATCTTTCGCTCTACAGCGGTTCCACCGTTGGATATCTTGCCTCTGTAGTTAAAACAACCAATATCCCCCAGATTCTACAGATCAATCTCAATAAAACAGACTTTTACGGGGAAAATAATCTAGTTTCGTACCTCTACTTTAACCCAACCACGGCCGATCAGCAGGTTGATGTTACACTTCCGGCAGGAACTTTTGGGGTATACGACGCCATTACCGAAACCATTCTATCCTCAAGCGCTACAGGGTCCATCCAAGTGACCGTTCCTGCAGGAGAGGTAAGGTTGATACGTCTTTTTTCATCGTCGATTACGCCAGATGCCAGAGATGGAAGGCTATATGCTGGCACAGATATTCTCGACTATCACTACCAGTATGCTTACAACGGAAAACTCCGGGTAAAGGCGCTGTCTACCGATCATAATCCAATTATTACCGATTCAACATACACCGCATACTGCACGCCAGGAAATATTAATGTGGGCGATCCAGTGCAGTACGAATGGTTTCTGGACGACGTGCCAATTAATGGGCAAACCCAATCGCAGGTGCAGCTTACCGCACCTGCAGCTCCATCACAATTGGTACTCAAATGCGTAGTAACCGCCAATAGTCAGACTGCCGAGGACACACTTCACCTTTCCATAGTGGATCACATTCCAACTCCTCCTGCAGTTACCGGCATTCAATCGAGCTCAAAATTCACCAATATTGGCAGCGAATGCACCTTTACTGCTCTTGTTGACTCACTACCAGGTGAAATACTTCAGTATGCTTGGAATGCTTCTGGTGGCACATTAAGTCAAACCATCGGGAGGTCAGTTTCTTGGCAGGCACCATCGTCTCCAGCTGTGGATACTATTACAGTAACTGTCACCAATCAGGACCAACTTTCCACAATGGTATCCACAGAGGTGTTGGTAAAGGATACTAGCATCGCCGAACAAACGCCGCTTATTTGGTATCCCTTCGATTCGAACAACCTTAATGCAATATCCAACCGTTTCAACGCAACGGTGGTTGGGGCAACCAAAACCAATGATGCCCGGGGAATGGCATCGTTGGCGTACCGATTTACCTCGGGGCAAAACATCATCTATACCCCAAACGACCCGGATCTTAATTTTCCCGATGCGGTGACCCTCAGCTGCTGGGTAAGGTGCGAACAGCTCGGTTCCGAAAGGTTTATCATTTCACATGGCTCATGGCAGGAGCGCTATAAGCTATCCATTACCCCCGATGGAGTGCTGCGATGGACCGTAAAAACAAGCAACGGTGTGGCCGATCTCGATGGCTCTGCACCAATTGAGCTCAATCGATACTACCATGTTTGCGTTCAATATACAGGATACTCCATGGAGCTATATCTGGATGGCGTTTTGGATACGTTTAAAGCCTTTTCGGGTGCTCTTCAACCCTCAACCTCACCCATTACAATTGGGCGGATGAACAACGTTGAAACACTCTACAATCTTCTTGGAAGCGTAGATGAGGTAAAACTTTGGGATAAGGAGATTCCCATTTCCCAAATTGAACAGCTAAAGAATGAGTGGGCCGAACCAAGCGGAATAAAAACGAATGAGTTGGCTGTTCGTATTTTTCCCATCCCAGCTAAAGAGGTTATCAATGTGGAATTCAACGGGGTAACACAGGCCAAACAGGTCTCGTTGCTATCTATGGATGGGAGAGAGGTTTCCGGCTGCCGTGTTAGCGCGGGAGGTTTTGGAATCCAAATTGAAATTCCTAAAACCAGCCCTGGAATGTATATGTTGAGAATAATGCTGGCTGACGGCCAGTTGATTAGCCGAAAAATAGTTATCCAGTGACGAGATTTTAAAGATTAAAAACACCTAACCTTCATTTTTATGCGACATCAAAAAAATAGGCTGCCAATTTTACTCCTTTTCTTGGCCGTTTTAGTATGCTCCTCATCCGGATTCAGTCAGCAGCTATCCCTTAAAGCGGCTGGGGATGAAAAGGCTGGTTATCGTGTCGAAATTTACAATGGCAATCAATTTGTGGTAACCAACACGGAGGAATTTTCCCTACAAATGTTTAATCTTGATTTAAGTACAGTTGCAGAATTGCCACATTGGACCGGTCAGAAATGGACTGGAAATGAAAGGAGTATAACCTTAACAAGAGATACTTACCTAAAAGATTTTGATGCCAACCTGTCGGTTTCGGTAACCTATGAGGTGGTAAATGCAAATACAATAAAAAAGACAGTGGAGCTGTTCCAACCCTCCATGCCGGGGATGTATTATATTTTGCGAGAAACCGCTCGGCCTACAGAAAAGCCAAAGCGGTATGTAACCTTCGAACATGATAATTTCCCCGGTGGCTTTGTGCACGAGATGTATCCAGCTGTGGGCTTTATTACGCCAAGCAATAGCGTGGTGGGTTTCCTAACCGATGCAGGTTATAAGAATCAGTATACACGGAATACACGTCGCCGATTTAGTGGACGAGGTGGTGGATTTGTGGGCATGCGCCGATTGCCCGATCCGAACCTGTTTTCTGTTGCAACGTTACCCGAGAGAGCCGAAAATAACCAATACATAAGGCAGACCTTTGGCGAGATGTATAACCTCGACGCTGGTGTAGATACCGAGTTAATACCAGATACCACCTATCAAAAGGAGGGCAATGCTGAGATAACTAGAAAAGATGGGCTTATCACTATTGCTGGACATCCTGGAGGTAGGGCAGGAATAGATTTTATTGCCCCCTTTAAAGATCAGAAGATATATACCATTTCGTTTTTGTGTAAAGGAAATGCTGGCGTGGCCTTGAAGCTGTTTAGGATAAAAAATGGTCAACGAACTGTTGAGTTGGAAGATGGAGTTAAGTACATCGACAACTTTCCTGCAGATGAGAAGGGCTGGACGCTCTTTAAGGGAAGTATACTCGTGCCCTATATCGAAAAGGATAGCGTATCGGTGTTCATTGGAACGCAATCGGGAAAAGAGTGCTTGCTCCAAATAAAGGATTTGAAGTTTGTGGAGAATCACCCCCAGAGTGAGCCATACAATGTACTTCAAATTGGTGAAAAGGCTGTAAAAACTACCTATATCTTTGTGGAACCGTGGGTGTCGCACCAGCAGTTTATGATCTCATCCCAATCGAGGTTAGCCGAGGGAAAAGGGTTTAAGGGGTCGTTGATAGAGAAAATGCTTTATGCCAACTTCAATATGCTCACCTGGGTTACCGATACCAAAGACTTTACCCCGTTTAATGTGCCCAACATGAACTATGCTCCCGATATGTATAACCGGGATTCATTCTTTTCAACGATTTCATCGTACAACAAAGATTTGAACATGGCTATATGGGCTCAATGGGGCAAAACACAAACACCCCAAGGCGGTATCGGCACCATTATAACTCCGCTCATGGGATCGGTGGAGGCTAAGGACAACGAAGCAACCATTGAATGGCTTATCTGGGCAATGATGAATAAGCGTCGCTTTGGCGTAACCCTTCCGCAGGAGAAAATTAGGAGAGCCGTTGACTATGTGCTCAAGGAGTTTGATCCCAATGGAGATGGAATATGCAAGTCACACTTCTGTTTGGGTCAGGTTGATATTGTAGACTACAACCCTAAAACGGATAGGCTTGGCCTTAACCAAGGAATGCTGGCCATTGCATTACGAACAATTAAGGAGTTGGGATTTAACATTACAGAGGCCCATATCGAAAAAGCCGAGACGGCATATCGAAATTTTTATGATCCCATACGAAAGCACATGCTGTTCGACAGGGAGTATCCCGACATTATTTCGCTTACCGACCTGGAGCCTGAATTTTTCTCGCTATGGCTATTTAATAGGCCAATGCTAACCGACGAGATGGTGAAAAATCATCTGGATCAGATTCCCGTGCTCAATAAGGTGCCAAACTCTCCGCACCCGGAATATGGCACTACAGCACCCATCTGCGTAAGATTGATAAAGAGTGCACCGGGCTATTCCTATCTCACCCCCGATTATCAACCATTTGGAAAGTTTGGTGAGGAAAATTATGCCAACGGTCAGCGCGATGGGGTTTACTACAACGGCGGCAGCTGGTTTCGGGCCGAATATTGCGCCTACGTGGTGGGCTTAAAACACGGTTGGAAAAAAGCACCCATGTTGATGGAAAACCGAATTTGGGCAGAGATCTACCTCAATCCCCAATGGCCGTTCAGCAAGGAGTTTATCCCAACCAAATGGACCACAACCGCAAGCTGGTGGCCATCTACAAGAGGGCTGTGCTGGAATGTATTTATTCTTATGGCCGATGAGGTGGCAGGTCTCCGCACACCCGATATGGACCCCGATTACATAAAATCGGAGGCAAAGTAGGAGCGCCGTTTGTCATTGAATAGGGGTAGAACCCTGAGGGAGTAGCAAGGGCTACATGTAAATATGGCAGTCCTTGCTACTTCGTTTTTAAGTAACCCCGTTCCAACCGTGCTTCACTGAGGCTTCCTCGGCAAAAGGGAGTAGGCGCCAGTCCCGAAATAAACTTTATCTGAAAATTGGCTACCATTTGGAGCTGCGTATGCACTTACTGGTGTTATTCTATCGCACATATTTTGCTGTATTAGACTGTTCAAAGATTTACATTCCCTAAAACATGAAGGAAAAAACATTACCTTTGATACTATCATATGATACTATCATGAGAAAGTTTTATGAAGCCACCTTACCAAATTACTGCTAAAATATTGACGCTAGTCTCCTTGATTTCTGAAAGAATTGGAGAAGTAAACTCTGTTCATCTGAGCAAACCTCCAACAGAATTAAGAAAAAGAAATCGAATAAAGACAATTCAATCTTCCCTCGGAATTGAGGGAAATACTTTGACCATTGAACAGATTACTGCAATCTTTGAGAATGAGCGAGTTCTTGGTCCAAAAAATGATATCATTGAAGTTAAGAATGCTATTGCAGTATATGACCAACTAGATGAATTTGAACCTTACAGTTTTGACTCTTTCTGTAAAGCACACCAAATACTTATGGAGGGGCTCATTGAGTTGCCAGGAAGGTTAAGAAATAAGGCGGTTGGGATTGCAATAGGTTCTAAACTCGCTCATATTGCACCTCCGAGTGAAATGGTAAAACCATTAATGAATGATTTATTCAATTATTTAAAGAATGATGAAAACCTACTTTTAATAAAGAGTTGTGTCTTTCATTACGAACTGGAGTTCATTCACCCATTCATGGATGGTAACGGGAGAATGGGTAGGTTATGGCAAACCGTTATACTGATGGACAAATACCCAGTATTTGAATATTTGCCCGTGGAAGCGTTGATTAAAGAAAAGCAAAAAGAATACTATGATGCCTTGGGCAAATCGGACAAAACAGGAGAATCAACCTTATTCATTGAGTTTATGCTCGAAGTAATTAAAGAATCGCTAGATGATTTGCTGAAAACAGCAAATGTTGCCTTAACAAATATAGATAGGATAAGTATTTATAAATCTATTATTAAGGACGAATATTTCAATCGCAAAGATTACCTAAGAAATTTTAAAGAAATTTCACCTGCAACGGCAAGCAGAGATTTACAATTTGCCGTTGAGAATGGAATAATCGACAAAATTGGAGACAAGAATACCACCAAATATAAATATCGAAAGAAAGTTAACAAAGCATGATCGTGTTTACCTCGCCCAGATAGATGACGCATTTGGAGTCTTCACTGCTTTTAGGTAGCTTTACTATCGTGGGGTAAGGAAACAGTTTCAACCGACCGCAGGAAGCTCAGCGAAGCTAAACTGCCAAGCACAACAAGTACACCAAGCGTTGGCTGCTACCATACAATCATTCTCTGACAGTGAATTACTACTAGATGAAAATCGAAGACTTAGATTTGGGAATTTCGTTCAGTTTTAAACATGTTTATAAATTATATGAGCGATAATATAACAAAACGTATTGGGATACTTTACTTCTCACCTACAAATACAACGAAAAAAATTTGTAAGGCAATTGCTTTAGGTATGGGAGCCGAAGTTCCTGTCGATTTGAACATCACCAATCTAGATTTCCGAACAAAATTGTCTTCAAATCCAAATGCGCTTTTAGATAACATTGACCATATAATTATTGGAGCACCTGTATATACAGGCAAATTACCTATTCCGGTAATCGAATGTTTAAAAGCCTTAAACGGAAATGGAAAAGAATGCACAACCGTTGTTGTATACGGTAATAGGGATTATGGTATTGCACTTTACCATATGGTAGAAATTCTTACTAATAATGGTTTTAGTATTAAAGCTGCTGGCGCTTTTATCGGTCAGCACTCATATTCGGATATAGTACCTGTAGCTATTGGACGACCTGATAATACTGATTTGGAAAAAGCGTGTAATTTTGGAATAGATAGTCTAAATACTTCTAATTATTTGTCTTTAAAGGATATTTTGGTTCAAAGGGACATGTTTTCTAAATCAAAGAATTACACACCTATAATACCGGCTTTCAAATCAGAGAAATGCTCTTTCTGTGGAGCTTGTTCAAAACGCTGCCCTATTAATATTATTTCGCCGGAAACAGGCAATTTCATGAATCAAGAAGCCAAAAAAAAATGTCTTGGATGCATGGCTTGTGTTTCAATCTGTAAGAATAAAGCTCGATTTGTCAAACCTAATATTATAATGAAATTAGTACTTAAAATTCTCCTTAAAAAACCTTCTGTTTACCGCCAAGAACCACTTACAATTTTCTCATCAAAATCATAATGATTATAAAAATAATATAAGTCCTTTCAAACTCCCAAACACGCAAACCATTACCTCCAGCCCCTAAAAATATTCCGCTACCGTTTACTCTTAATTGAGAAATAAGCTAGAATTATATTGAACCCATAAAATTATGTCATATGCAAATGATTGCTGAGGAATAAAATGCTTTATTTTTACAAAGCATAACCCGGAAATCCAATGAGAAAGTATCTGTTTGTATTGGCAATAGCGTTGCTTGCTATTACCAATGAAGCTCGGTCACAGACGCAGGATTATAGCTGGATATACCTGTATTATACCAACTCCTTTGGTGCTCGCCCAACGTTTACAATCCTTTTTAACGATAAGGCAACCCTCCAGCTCGAGAAGAAAGCGAGGATAAAGTATAAGGTATACTCCACGGGCGATATTAAGATATCCTGCTTCTATGGGATAGAAAAGGGCGTTAAGCTGGGAGAGAGTTCCGTAACCCTCGCTGTTCAGCATGGCAAGAATTACTACGTTAAGCTTTATAATACATACCTAAAGCTGGTAGATGTTGATGAGGCTACCGGTGAAAAAGAGTTCAACGATTCAAAATTGGCAGTGGTTCAAAACTATGTGGAGGATACTCAGGACCCCTTTATTCAAAATGCGGCAACCAACACCCTTGCAAATAGTAATACCGCTGCAAATAGTTTCGCTTTAAAAACAGTGAAAGAGGAGGCAAAATCGGATGTTGATATCGATATTCCGGTAAATAAAACTGTTAAGCCAAATACCTATGCGTTAATTATTGGCAACGAGGATTACAGCTCTTTTCAAACCGGCCTAAGCAACGAGGTTAATGTAGATTTTGCCATTAACGATGCACGGGTATTTAAGGAATACTGCATCAACGTGATGGGTATTCCGGAAAAGCAGATAAAATTGTTGACCAACGCTACAGCCGGACAAATGAGCCAGGGTATTGCCTGGTTAAGCAACCTTGCCAAAATTGATGATGGCAAAGCCGAGCTGGTATTCTACTACTCCGGTCATGGTTTGCCCGATGAGCAGACCAAGGAGTCCTATATGATGCCTGTTGACATCAGCGGGAGTAATGTTACGCTTGGTATAAAGCTGTCCGATTTATATGCGAAGCTAAATGAGTATCCAGCAAAAAGGGTTTCCGTGTTTCTCGATGCCTGCTTTAGTGGTGGCGCACGAAACCAAGGATTAATTGCAATGAAAGGGGTTAGGGTTCGGCCGAAGGAAAACATGATCGGTGGTAATATGGTTGTGCTCTCGTCGAGCACCGGCGAGGAATCGTCGGGAGTATTTCGGGAGAAGAAGCATGGATACATGACCTATTTCTTGCTAAAAAAGCTGCAGGAAACCAAGGGCAATATTACCTACAAGGAGCTGGCCGATTTTGTTATTAACAGCGTGAGGAAGGAAACCGCGTTGAATAGCAAATTACAAACACCGCAGTGCAGCTTCAGTCCAAGCGCAGATAGCACCTGGGCAAATTGGTCAATAAAATAGCTTTGCCGCTAAACGTCTTACATCGAAGTAAAGAATAGAAACGATTAGCATGTCCGTGCAAGCAGGGGATATATACCCATGTTTATAGAAAGAGCTTGCAAAGAATAAAAGGCCCTTTTGATGACATGCAGCAACAAAAAATTACTATTTTTAGGAAAAATAAAATGCACCATGCTGAAAAAAAGGTATACAATATTTCCAATACGGGGTGGATATGTGCACCTTTTCCCAGAAATGGTGCACATATAAACGAGTTATGGCACATTTGAAATAGCAGTAGCAAAAGCAAAATATTATGAATGATATTTACCATTATCCACCAGATTTGTTTGATTTAATTGTCCAGACAATTCCTTTATTGAATCGTTCGAAAAAATCGGTATTGACATTTTTTAATGGGGCTGGTGTTGATTCTCGAATTTATAAAGATGTTTCAATTAAAGTAAATTCTGCTCCTGACTCTATTTCCAAATACGATATATGTAGGACAATTTTGGAAAGGATTAATCAAGACACTGACAAATACTTACGTGAAAGAAGAGAAATTTTAAAACGAATAACAGAATTTGAAGCGTTCTCAACCTGTTGGGAAAGTGACCAATTCAAAGCCAAAGGAATGGTTGCTGAAATTCAAAAAGTAATTAATGTTAAAGACTCTTTTACTAGAATGAAACAAGAAAGAGACAAAGAACAAAATTTAAGAAAACAGGAATATCAAAACAAAATTGCAGAGGTTCAAAAACAAAGAGAACTCCTGGAAAAAATAAAAAAGGATTTGTTTTCACTTTTTTCCGAGACCAACTTTCAAAAACGTGGAAAAAAATTAGAACCTGTTCTTAATAGCTATTTTAAGGCTCATCAAATTCTTGTAAAAGAAGATTTTAAGCGTGTTGGAGAATTTGGAGCAGGAATAGTAGAGCAAATTGATGGAATTATCGAAATTGACAACCAAGTTTTCTTGGTTGAAATGAAATGGAAGAAAGATTCTATTGGAATCGACGATATTTATTCGCATCTCGGAAGAATATATCATCGAGCAAATGCACAAGGAATTTTTATTTCAGCATCTGGATTTTCACCTGCAAGTATATTAGCAGCAAAAGAAGCTTTGGTTAAAAATGCTCTCTTAATAATGTTTGACCTAGAAGAACTGGTTAGAGTAATAGAGGATGAGACTGATTTCAAGAATTATTTGAGGGACAAAATTAAACTCGCGATAATAGATAAAGAACCTTATAAAAGAATTTTAAAATAAAAACGTGCCATAACAAAGTACATATTTCAGAGCGGGGTTGGTGCGGTTAGCAACTGCGGATTCTCGCATCGCAGTTCATGTCCTACCGGACAGGAACGCTCTCCGAAATCCGCTCCGCAACATGTACCAACCGTTATGGTGCATTTTAATTGAACGACACGAATGACAAGACTTTTAACAATTTTGGTTCTCATTCTGACAATTAGTTTTCTTAGTTGTGGACAGATAATAAAAGAAAACCAAGAAAAGACATCAAATTCGAAATTGTTTCA
>DATKVT010000120.1 GCA_035529935.1 Williamwhitmania sp.
TGAAACAATTTCGAATTTGATGTCTTTTCTTGGTTTTCTTTTATTATCTGTCCACAACTAAGAAAACTAATTGTCAGAATGAGAACCAAAATTGTTAAAAGTCTTGTCATTCGTGTCGTTCAATTAAAATGCACCATAACGAGTGTATAAACGCAGCTATGGTTGTTATTTCCGCCTTAGACAAACCTGCTCCTTAATGTTCTTATGCCACTATCAGTGGTGAGCAGGTACGTCCACAGCTAATTCTTACCATTTCTGTCATTCGTTCGTATTTCAAACTTACAAAAAAAAACTAAATATCCAAGCTATCCAATGGACTTTTTATTTGATCGAAGCCTCTGGTGGTAATGTGGGTATATACCTCAGTGGTCTTGCTGCTGTCGTGCCCCAGCATGCTCTGGATATAGCGCAAATCCACGCCATGCTCCAAACAGTGGGTGGCAAAGGTGTGGCGCAGGGTGTGCATAGTGGTATGCTTCTCTATACCCGCCCTCTTTGCTGCGGCTCTTATAACGTTTTGTAAGCTAGTTGGCGAATACTCACCGCCTGCTGCTCCCTCGAATACAAAAACCTTGGGCCTATACTCCTCCAAATATTTATCAAAGGTGTTAAGAAACTTGTGCGATAGCTTTGTGTATCGATCCTTCTTTCCCTTGCTTTGGCTGATCCTTATTTGCATCCGCTCTCGATCTAGGTCGATGAGCTTTAGCCGAATAATTTCTCCAAGCCGCAACCCGGCCGAGTAGGCCAGCATTAGCATGGTTTTATGCTTCAGGTTATCCACGCAGCTAAATAGCGCTTTCACCTCCTGCTCATTTAGCACAGTTGGCAGCGTACGCTCTTTCTTTGGACGATCGATAAAGTAAAACTTACGCTGCCCACCTAGCACCTTTTCGTAGTAAAACTTAATGGCATTTATGGCTTGGTTCTGGTACGAGGTGGATACCTTCCGCTCCATCACCAAAAATCGCAAAAACTCAATAATTTGCGGCTCTGTAATTTTGTCGAGCTCATAGCGATAGTGGAAGTTGATAAACTCTTCCACCATGGAACAGTATGTCCGGATGGTTCTTTCACTGTAGCGAAGTTCCAACAGCTTAAGCTTCATCGATTCAGGACATTCCTTATAGTTTGGTATATCGAAAGAATTGGCACGCTTTAGCCCCTGCTCGCCAGACTCCTCGTGTTCCAGCTTGATCTTCAACCCTTCTAAGGAAGAGAATTCCTTAAGCTGCGCCATAATACTCTCTGAAAATGGGGTCGTCCACCATTTGTTCTTGCTATCCCAGCGGTGGTAGGGAATTTTTTTAATCAGCCATTGAAGATTGCTATTGTAGGCCGAAACAATGCGCAGCCTACCCGCTAAGGTTTTTATAACCAGCAGCTCATCCCTATCAACTGAAACAGCTTGCTTATTCAAGCTTATACCCATGCTTTCGTTTACAACAATTTCGCCTATTCGGCCTTGGAAATGATCCTTTATTAGGTCGAGGTTACCGGGGTAGTTGGGTATCTCCCACACAAAGTTGGCCCTGTTCCATCGGCTATACCTCAGGGTATTAAGAAACCGAATGTCCACCTCATTTTTGGGCATCTTTAGAGCAATCTTCCGGCCAGTTACCATAATGCTCACTGCATTTCCGGACTTCAGCTTTGTAGGCTCTAAAACATTCTCAGAATTGGGGGATGGCAGTTTTTCCGATGGCCTTTTCATATCCTGGCTGTTCCCTGCACCAACCTTAAACCTTGACATATCCAGCTCGTTCCCAGTTGCCTTGAGGGTATTCAGCGCCTCCTTTGTGAATGGAATTAGCCATGCCCTAAGCGTTTGGCTCCACTTTGCACCTTCAATGTTTTTAACCTGTGCAATAATCGCCAAATCGTAGCTAAAATCGAGCTTAAATTGTTCTACACCACGATGTATAACCTTGCTAACCTTAATCATCACTTTATGAACTTTATTCTACAATAAGGACGGATAGGCATTGCTGTTATCAACAAGGAAATTTATGAAAAAAAACAGAAACTATAAAAATCTATGTATCCTTTCAATGCCGAAATCTTTACAAAAGCAGCATGGCTGGATCACTTTGGGGTAATCATACTTCTCGATTTCTCCCAGATATTTGGTAAGTTTACCATCAAACCATCGCACAACACCATGAAGCTACGCAACCTGCTGGTATACATAATCCTTATTGCCCCAGCACTCTCCTTTGC
Organism: Williamwhitmania sp.; assembly: GCA_035529935.1. NCBI lineage: Bacteria > Pseudomonadati > Bacteroidota > Bacteroidia > Bacteroidales > Williamwhitmaniaceae > Williamwhitmania > Williamwhitmania sp. Next base: position 2,221 of record DATKVT010000120.1, read on the forward strand.
CCAACCGCAACCCGCCTCCTTGGTCAACCCCTTTATTGGCACCGGCGGCCACGGCCACACCTACCCAGGCGCCACCGCCCCCTTTGGCTTTGTGCAGCTGAGCCCCGATACCCGCCTCACCGGATGGGATGGCTGCTCGGGCTACCACTACTCCGACTCGGTGATCTACGGATTTTCGCATACCCACCTCAGCGGCACCGGCTGTTCCGACTTCGGCGACGTGCTGCTGGTTCCCACGCTGGGCAAACCGGTTACCACCAACAGCGAATACGCCTCCCCCTTCCGCAAAACCACCGAAAAGGCGGAACCCGGATACTACACCGTGTTCCTCGATAAGCCCGGGGTAAAGGTGGAGCTCACCGCCACCCCCCACGTGGGTTACCACCGCTACACCTTTCCCAAGAGCAAGGAGGCCAATATACTGCTCGACCTGGAACACCGCGACGAGGTGCTCGACTCCTGGATTGAGGTGGTGAGCGATACCGAGGTTCACGGCTACCGCCTCTCCAAGGCTTGGGCCGAGCGGCAACCTGTATACTTCGTCATAAAATTCTCCAAGCCATTTCAGGAGGCCTTTACCGCCACCAACGAAAAGAGTGCGATGGTTATAACTCCGCTTAAAGGCGTCCCTGCCGATCCCTTTGGTCCCGTTCGCGGGCGCGCATCGGGCAAGGCGCTAAAGAGCAATTTCCAGTTTAAAACCAAAGAGGGTGAGCAAATTGTGGTAAAGGTGGCACTCTCAGCCGTAAGCATCGATGGTGCCCTATCCAACATGGATGCCGAGGCCAAAGGGTGGGATTTTGACGCTGTTCGTAACCAAACCCTGGCCAGCTGGAACCATGAGCTGAGCAAGATAGAAGTTTCAGGTGGAACCCACAGCCAGCAGGTGGCATTCTACACGGCGCTCTACCACTGCATGGTGGTGCCCAACCTGTTTATGGATACCAATGGGCAATACCTCGGCACCGACCTTAAGCCGCATAAGGCGGAGGGGTTCACCCCTTACACCGTATTCTCGTTGTGGGACACCTACCGGGCCTACCACCCACTAATGACCATAATTGATCCCCACCGAACCAGCGACTTTATCAACACCTTTCTGGCCGACTACCGCAACGGTGGACTGCTGCCAGTTTGGGAACTCTCGGCCAACGAGACCTTCTGCATGATTGGCTACCACTCCGTGCCGGTGATTGTGGACGCCTTCATGAAGGGCATTCGCGGCTTTGACGCCAAGCTGGCGCTGGAGGCCATGAAGCATAGCGCCATGCAGAACCAGTTTGGGCTGGACGTATACCGCACCCACGGCTGCATCCCGGGCGACCTGGGGTCGGAAGGGGTGTCGAAAACGCTGGAGTATGCCTACGACGACTGGTGCATTGCCCAAATGGCGAAGCAGCTAAACGATAGTAGCACCTACCACGAGTATATCCAGCGTGCGCAGTACTACCGCAACATGTTCGACCCGCAAACCGGGTTCATGCGGCCCCGTATCAACGGCGGATGGAAGCAGCCCTTCGACCCTACCGAGGTGGATTTTAACTTTACGGAAGCCAACAGCTGGCAGTACAGCTTCTACGTACCGCAGGATATTACCGGATTGGCCAACCTGCAAGGAGGCATTCAAAAGCTTGCCAGGAAGTTGGACGAGCTCTTCACCACGCAACAGAATGTGAGCGGTAGGGAGCAGGTGGACATCTCCGGGCTTATTGGCCAGTATGCTCACGGCAACGAACCCAGCCACCACATGGCCTATCTCTACGACTACCTTGGTGAGCCATGGAAAACGCAGCAGCGCGCTCGTCAGATTATGGACGAGATGTATACCAACGCACCCGACGGCCTCATTGGTAACGAGGATTGTGGGCAAATGAGCGCCTGGCTGGTAATGAGCGCCATGGGGTTTTACCCGGTTTGCCCGGGCAGCAACCAGTATGCCATCGGCACCCCGTGGTTCCCATCGGTAACCATTCATCTCGAAAATGGGAAAACCTTTAAAATTGATGCCCCCAACGTAAGCAACCAGAATAGTTACATTCAAGGTGCCACGCTCAACGGGAAGCCATACAGTAAGTGCTTCCTTGAGCATGCCGACATTATGCATGGCGGAACGTTCTCATACGTAATGGGCGCTGAGCCCAACAACACGTGGGGTGTTGGGGCAGGAAACCAGCCATCCACCGAAATCATCGACAGCTCCATGATTACCGTTCCCTACCTAGAGGCCACGGACCGGACTTTTCGCGATTCCATCACCGTTGGCATTAAATGTCCCGAAGTGGGTACAAAAATATTCTACACACTCGATGGCAGCGAACCCACCGAAAAGAGCAACCGCTACAGCTCCCCCATTACCTTGCATAAATCCGCCACCGTTAAGGCAGTTGCCGTAGTGCCAGGCAAGGGTCACAGCTTTGCGGTGGAGGGCAGCTACATTCAGGTAAAAACCGACCGCACCATTGCCATTGAATCGAAGGTGAGTCGGCAATACACCGCCGGTGGTCCCGAAGCATTAATCGACGGAATTCGCGGGGCAAAGAACTTCCGGTTGGGCGGCTGGCAGGGCTACCAAGGACAGGACTTTGAAGCAGTGATCGACCTACATGCCACAAAACCCATCCATAAGCTGTGGGCAGGATTTTTGCAGGATGCCGGTGCTTGGATTATGATGCCCACCTCGGTGGAGTTTTTCACCTCCATCGATGGTAACACATACTATCTTGCGACTCGAGTGCCAAATACAGTGGCCGATACTGTTACAGAGTCGGTGACCAAGGATTTTGCGGCAACTGTGGATATCAAGGCCCGTTACGTAAAGGTGGTTGGCCATGGATACGGACCGCTCCCAAAATGGCACCTGGGTGCGGGAAACCCCTCGTTTATTTTTATTGATGAGATTGGGATAGAGTAAAAACAGGGGATATTTTGACCAAATTCAATTTTGATTAAGTCATTGGCACAAGATTTGTTAACACAGGTGGTGCTTTCATAAAAAATGAGCAGAATACGTATCGTATTTTAATGCAACGAATTAGCACTAAATAAATGAATAATGACAATAAATTATCAATTATTCATAGGGTAAAATTCAACACACGGCTCTTGTAATTATAGAGAAGGGATAATAATAATCCAATGATGTTTTTCGTTGAAATAGTTAATCTAAAGGAACAGTTTTCGGAGAACATTATTTTGAAATTTGGAAGGTGAACATAGTTAGTCATCTTAAAAGACAAAGAATTGATCCAATGCGCGCTCACTAACAAGTTAATTTTTATGAATTATGAGAAGTTAACATGCTGATTTCACCGTTCCATTGCTTGACAAATAATATTGATCTTGACATACTTAAATACAAGATGAAACAGAATTTTTTAACTTAAAACCAAACCCAATGAAAAAAATTAGCATTATTCTGCTGGTTGGTATTTTTTCGAGTCTCAGCGCTTTTTCACAAACGTTCAGAGTAGATTTTCCTCCCGGGTATAACAAAATCATTACTCAGGAGTCAGTTCCCGGAATTGATGGATCTCCATTTTTACAAAAAGATTTTAGCTTAGGTGAAATCTTTTTAAATGGAAATAAGGTTATCGATTCCATCATGCTGCGCTACGACGTTTACCACAAGGAGATGCAGTACAAGAATGAAGGGAAAGTCTATGCAATTGGAGCTCCAGAAAATATTAAATCGATATCCTTCGACCATCGAACCTTTGTGTATTTGACATATTTAGAAAAAGGAGTCATTGCTAAAGACTACTTTGAAGCATTAAAATTGGGCAAAAATGCAAGTTTCTATCGTCATTACTTTATTACCTTGACGCCAGCCTCCTACAACCCCGCTATGGATGTTGGTAACAAGAATGACGAGATTAAGCTCAATGAGGAATTCTGCATGATTTATAAAGATAAATTTATCACCATTGATAAAAGAGGTAAGAGTGTGTTGGCACAATTCACCGATGGAGACCAACAAAAAGTAAAAAAATTCATCAAAGAAAAAGGTATCTCCTTCAAAGATGAAAATGATTTGGTTGTATTGGTTGAATATATCAACAAGAATATGTAATATATCTATCCAAACCATAAATATTTTGCGGATAAGGTATCAATGAGAAGATACCTTATCCGCAATTATTTGTATAAGTTCAAACAAATATGCATGCTGTATAATTTCAGACTGCAACAGAGCATTTCTTTAAAGTTGCTCCAATAATGGTCAGCAGCAGATCGTATGAATTTTTTGAAGAAATCTTGTCATTCGCTAAAGTTACAAATATCAGATGTATAACAAAACTGGGCATAATAAACAAATAATAATTTGATGGAGATGATTTGCATCTAATTAATCTATTGCTACTTTTGTTTACATAAAGCCCTTCAACCAAAAAAAACTTTTAAATGAAAAAGATTACCCTTCTAGTTATTGCAAGTTTGTTCTTTAAACTTGAATGTAGTGCACAAAAATATTTTGCATTACCTCCAGGCTATAACAAAATAGTTACATCTGAAAATCGGCCTCAGCTTGATGGATCACCTTACCTAGAAAGCAACTGGGATGAAGGATCCATTGTCATGAATAGCGGTGATACTATTCCAATTATCCTGCTCCGATACAACTTCTACTCTGGCGAAATGACCTACAAACATAAGCAGATAGTCTATAGTATTGGTGCCCCCGAGAAGATCAAGTCTGTTACCATCGGCAGTCTGAAGTTTATTTTCCTTGCCTATAAAGATGATAATGAACAATTAAAGAAGAATTTCTTTGAGCTGGTTTATCCTGGCAAAATCAAACTCTTGACGCTTCACTATCCCTCAGTTCTGCCCTCAAACTATAACCCAACTATGGCGGTGGGAAATAAAAATGACCAGCTAATTGTAAAGGAACAGTACTATGTGCAGGTCAATGATAGCAATATTATTGCCATAGACAAAAAAGGTGATAGCTATATTAAAGCATTGGGAGAATTGGGACCAACAATAAAGGATTACGTGAAGCGAAACCGCTTGTCGTTCAACGACAAGGGTGATCTAATGACCATTACATTCTATGCCAACACACTCATATAATGAGTTACAACAGCCTTAATATAAATGCTTCAGAGGGAAACTAATTCTAGCTTATAGCGTCAATCGCATTGGTTTTAGATTTAACTTCCAGCACAAGCCAATGTTCCAGCTCGAATAGACCAACTAAAACAAACTTGCCAAAGCCCCATTCTGCACATTAGGATGGGGCTTTGTTACAATATTCATTAAGAACCGGATGTCATAAAGACACAATTCACTATTAAAATACAATTTCAATCACTTACGTTTACCGTTTTTTTACCAACATATACAGCATACTAGGCAGCACCACCAACAGCAACGGCAAAGCCGCAATAAAACCACCAATAACTGCAATGGCCAATGGTTGGTGCATCTGTGCACCAGCACCAATGCCCAATGCCAGCGGTAGTAACGCAACAATGGCACCTAGAGCCGTCATTAGGTTGGGTCGCAAGCGGGTAGAAACTGCCATGGTTAATGCCTCATCGGCGGGTAGCGATTTTCGTGCTGTAAGAAACTGCTGAAAGGTAAATATGGCATTCTCGCCAATAATCCCAACAATCATTATGAGACCTGTATAGCTACCAACATTCAGGGGGGTATGCGTTACAAAAAGAGCAACAAAACCGCCTCCTACACCCAGAATAGCCGTTACCACAATGGCTGATGCGGCCTTAAAATCTCTAAATAGAAAGAGCATTAGGGTGAATACCAGCGAACAGGAAGTTATTAAGATGAGCAGCAACTCGCTGAACGATTTTTTCTGGTCGGCATATGCTCCTCCATAGGAAATGTAGTAGCCTTGTGGCAGGGAGATATGTTCGCCCAACGTCTTTTGAATATCTTTCATCACGCTGCCAAGATCGCGACCATTCAACCGGGCAGTAACAATTGCCACAGGCTGTAGGTTCTCACGTGTTATCTCGGCTGAGCCCGATTTTACATTAATGCTAGCAAATTCCTGTAAGGGTTTAAGTTCTCCATCAGGCAGGAAAATAGATTGCTGCTTCATCTTCTCAACGCTTGATTTATTAGCATCGGGGTAAATCATTCGAACGTCCACATACTGCTCCTTCTCGGGAATGCTGCCCACCAAGTTGCCAACCAGCTGCGTCTGCAGCTGATACTGAAAGTTTACTGGCGAAATGCCAAACTGAGCAAGCTTGGGCAGATTGGGAACAACATCCACCGATGGCCCGGCAATGGTTATCCCATCAAAAACATCGGCTGTGCCGGGAACCTTTTCAATATCGGCAGCAATCTTCCCAGCAATATTATTCAACCGTTGAGGGTCGGTGCCGAATATTTTCACCTCAATAGGCTGCACCGAAGCCATCAAATCTCCCAGCATATCTCCAATTACCTGGCCAAAATCGATGCGCAAGGCTGGCTGGGAAGCTTCAATCCTTCTCCTTAAATCGTCAATAACCTGCTCGGTGGTTCGGCTGCGGTTCTTTTTGAGCTGGATGAGGTAATCGCCTCGGTTAGGTTCAGTAATAAAAAAACCCATTTGTGCACCAGTTCGCCGCGAGTAGGCCTCAAACTCGGGTATTTTCACAATAATCTTCTCCACCTCACGGAGCATCCGATCCGTTTCTTCGAGCGAAGTGCCGGCAGGTGAAGAGTAATCAAGCACAATTGAGCCTTCATCCATTTCGGGCAAAAAGCCTGTCTGTAATCTGGGAAGAACGAATAAAATAGAGGCAACAAGCAATGCAATGAAAGTAATGCTAACCAAGGGTCTGTGTATAAAATAGCCAACCCATCCCCTTCTTTTCACCACCTTCTCATTGGAACTCTTTTTGTGCCACTTTCCCTTTATTTTCGGAAGCAAAAGATATACTACCGGCAATCCGAGCCAGGTTACAAAAAATGAACAGATTAAGGTAATAATCATAGTGTTGGTTAGCACATTAAAGTAGGCACCGGCCACACCACTCATTAAAATAAATGGCAGAAAAATAACAATGGTGCTCAGCGATGAGCCAATCATGGAGGGGAAAAGGTAGTTAACCGATTTCTGAACCAACTCTGATGTTGCAACATCAGGGTTTTCTTCGTGTGCACGGTGCAGCTGCTCTATAATCACTATGGCATCGTCAATAATAAGACCAATGGCAGCAGCAATAGCTCCCAGCGTCATAATATTAAGCGTATAGCCAATATTATAAAGCACAATAATGGTTAAAAACAGAGTGATAGGTATGGTAATAAGTATGGTGAGACTCGCCTTAAGCGAACGCAGAAATAGTATTGCCACCACAATAGCTAGAAAAAGCCCAAGCCATAGGCTGTCGGAAACGCTTTTAATGGAATCGTTCACAAAATCCGCTTGATTGTAGTAGGGCTTCATGATTACCCCTGCAGGCAAAAGTTTTTGTAAGGATTCCTCTTTCTGCAGCAGCTCTTTCGAAAGATCAACCAGATTGGTATTGGGCTGCTTAAGTATCACCACCAGCAAGGCCTCCCGTCCATTGGCATTTATGCGGGTGTACTCCACCTTTTCACGAACTTGAACTGTAGCAATATCTTTAATTCGAACAACCCTGCTCCCATCATTTTTCACCACCACATTTTCAATGTCGCTTTTGCCGTAAAGTCCAGCGTTGGTGATAGTGAGGTAAAGCCTTCTATAATCGCTCAAATAGCCGTTTGAAACAACAAAATTACTCTCATTCATAGCACTGCTTACCAGAGCCGGAGTAACGGAAACACTGCTCATTTTTTGTGGATCCAATACTATCCAATACTCCTTCGTTTTCCCTCCTATAACTCCAACCTGAGAGATACCCTCCACTTGTGAGAGGTAGGGCTTTACAACATAGTTGGCAATAAGGTTAAGCTCAATGGGCGATTTGGTTTTACTTTCGAGGGTGAACCCAATTACCGGAAGAATGGATGGGTTCATTTTCTCCACTTCTATTTGAACCGAGGAGGGCAGATGATTTTTGGCTTGGTTTAATCGTAACTCAAGCATTTGAAGGCTCTGGTTGATGTCAGTTTTCCAATCGAGGAAGGCAGAAATTTCGCAAGAACCCCGGCTCGTCGTGCTTCTGATAACCTGAAGACCCGGAACCTGCTTAATGGCATTTTCCAATGGGCGCGTAACCGAAATCATCATCTTGTCAACAGGTTGCTCCCCGTTGTCGGCAATGATTTTAATTTTCGGAAAAGTAATTTCAGGAAATAGAGAAACCTGCATGTGGCCATAAAAAAAGACCCCACTGATGACAATAATTGCCAACACCAATGAAATTGGATTTTTATATAGGTGAAAAATGTTCTTCTTCATCTTACCTTTTCGTGATGTGAACTTTTGCCGTATCAGCCAACCCATAGTTACCAACCACAATAATCCTATCTGAGGTAGAAAATGCGGGCTGAAGAATCTCAACCTCACCACCCACTTCTACTCCTTTTTTAATGCTAACTTTTACAGCAGTAGAGTCATTAATGAGCTTCATCACCCAATAGGAGGTTTGCGTCTCGTTGGTTAAAACAGCATTTTTCGGTAGCAGCTGAGCCTTTCTGTCAGAGTAGAAAGGTATACGAGCTACTGCTTGAATACCCGCAGGAATAAACTTAGTAGGTGAAACAGCCACCAGCCATGTAATTGTTTGTGCTCCGCTATTCCCCTGTGGCAGCGGATGGACCGCTCTACCCTGAACTTCGCTTCCATCGGCCAATGTTAGTTCAATGGGCATGCCAGCCTGAACCAAGTTACGCCATTCAAACGGGAGGTTGAGCACAAAGGCGAGACTATGCTGCTGCACAATGGTAACCAGTGGTTCACCCTCCGGCACGTAATCACCAACCTGATGACTAACCTCCGATACAAACCCCTTTGCATCGGCCTTTACGCTCCAAATGCCCGAGAGATTTAGTCCGCCCGACACCGAATCGAGCGCATTGCCAAGTGCCCGTGACTCCTTGGTTTGCAACTTCATTAGCAGGTTGCCACTACCTACGGGCTGCCCCGGTGAGACGGCTATGCTTACAATAAACCCAGCAATTGGTGACTTTACAACACTTTGCGCCTGAAAGGTGGAGGTCGCAGAAACCTCAATCTTGTCCACTATTGGTCCAACCTTCATGGAGGTAATCTCAACTTCCGAACTGGGTGCAGTGGTATCGTCAGAATTGGTTTTGGAGTTGCTAGCACAGCCAGCTAATAGTGCCGTTATAATCCAGGTGCCTACAAGGGTAGTATTCGAAAAGAATTTCATATCAATCGCATTTTCTATTCAGAAATATTGTTCAGCTCGTTAATGAGCATGTATCTTGTAACCTCAGCCGACCACTTCTGCCCTTCAAGGTCCATGTAACTTTGAATTGACATAAAGAACATGGGTATATCCACTTGGCCCGACTCCAGCAGACGCCTATTGGCCTCCACCAGCGCGTGGGCAAAACTCAGCTGTTCCTCCACCTCCTTGGACTGCTGGGCTAAGTCGTGGAGCTGCACCCGCAGCAAGCGCCGCTGAATTTGCTGCAGACGTACAACCTTACCCTTCTCAAACCCCAACGATTGCTCCTGAAGCACAACCCTTTGGTGCTGCAGTGTCCGCTGATGGCCATCGTAAATAGGAATGGCAAAAGTGGCTCCAACGCCAACGCCAAAATTGTTGTATGGCTCGAAAAGAAATGAGGAGAGATATCCGGCATCGGCGTGGAGGCTGAATGTTGGCCGGTACTGGGCATCGATTAAGCTGTGCTTACTGGCAATGAGCATGCTGTCGGCTGTAAATTTACGGGTGGTAAGCGTGCTATCCACATTCACAAGCTCCGCCAATGGCAGATTAGGTTTGGAGAGCGAAACCAAGCTGGTGTCCTCAATTCCACAAAGGTAGCGCAGCTGTCCAAGGTTGTACTTTAGCTGAGAGAGTGCCTGCATACTCAGCAGCTGCTGCTTTCGCATGGATGCCACAAAGGTGAGGTAGTCCGTTTGCCGGTAAATATTTGCCCGGGCCAACCGCTGCAAAATGGAGTCCTCTCGCTGAAGCAGCTGGAAGCTTTCCTTCAGATAGGCAAGCTGCTGCTGATCGCCATAAACCACTAAATACTGGTTGGTAACCTGTTGCTTTAAATCCTTAACCGTAAGGGAGTAGTCGAGCGAAAGCGATCGTCGATTCAGTGCTGCAAAGCCATTCTGTGCCTTCACCATCCGATTGCCCGGTAGCAGCATATCGAAGTGCACAAGCGTGCTACCCTGCTGCTTATTGGTAATAACCTCGTCGTAGCCTACCCCATTGATAATTGGGTCGTAGGCAACATTGGCAGTAAAGCCAACCTGCGGTCGGTAGGTGGCCCTAACCAATGCACTATCGAGGCTGGCTCCTCTCAGGTCGTTCTTCTTTGCATTGAGCAGCGGGCTATTGGCCACCGCCGCGTCGAGATAATAGTCCAATTGCTCCTGCCCTTTTATGCTGGCTATGAGGCATAAAGAGAGGGAGGCAACTAGAAAAAATGTCTTCAGCATATCAATGAAAAAAAAGAAGAAAGGTAAGCCCTTTCTTCCAAAATTAAAAGACGATTAACTAATCCTCAGCACTGGCAGCTTCAACCTTCAGTATCTCGCCCTGAGGGTTAAACACCACCTCCTTAACACCTTCCGCTGTTTTTATCTCCAACTCATAGGTCAAACTGCTATTGCTCTTTGTCACCTTTTCGCACTCTTTAACAGTCATCTTTGCAAATTTTGCTTCAAGGGTCGCTTTTACCTCCTGCGGTAGCACATCCACCGCGATCTCCTCCTCCGTTTCCATCCAAGTTCCATCGAGACTGAAAAGCGCAGATACCGTCTTGCCATCGAGCACAAACTCAGCCTCAAGAGTTTTATCATTTTCCTTCGACCATTTTTCCCACTTAACAGTTGGAAACTTTTTGGCAAAGGCATCCTTCACATCCTTGGGCACGTTTACTGAACAGGCCTGAGCTGCCATTAGCAGGCTGGCGGCCATAAAAAGCATAATTCGTCGCATTGTAAATTGAGTTTAATGGTTAATGCCATAAAAGTAAAACCCGAATCTGAAGCAAACTTGGAGTTTGAAGTTTAAATAGATGGGCCAATGAACTTGTGCTATTGCTACAGAACCTTAATGTGTAATCCATTCGATTCTTCAAAACCTCTACCAGAATAGTTCCACCTTATGAAGTCCATCGGCATAGGTATAGCTAACGGTAAAATTAAATGCCTCAGCGATCTGTTTTACCAATGCCAGACCGAGACCAAGAGATTGGCCAGCTTTGGAAGCTTTGGCAAATCGTTCGAAGAACCTAGCCGGATCACCTTCCACCAACTCTCCTGAATTGATTACGCGTAACGAATCTTCACCCAACGATATTACAATTTCTCCCGCAGAGTTGCTGTGCTGAACTGCATTTCGAAGGATGTTTCCTACCATGATTGAGGCCAGCTCTGCGTTGGCAATCCATGTTGGTCTCGAGGCAATATTGTAATTTATTTTCAGCTGCTTAGCCTCCATAAAATCTGAGAGTTGTTCCAGCAACTCCTGAATCAGAGTCAAAACATCGACCTCCTCCTCCATCCTAAATTGTCTGTTCTCAATCTTCACAAGCAGCAGCAAGGTCGAATTTAACCTTGACAGCCTCAACGCATGCTGGTAGGCAATGTGCACCTGGTCAACCTTCTGTTGTGGTAGCGACGAATCCTGCATTAGCGTTTCCAGCTTGGTAATTATAAGGGTGAGAGGTGTCTGTATTTCGTGTGAGGCATTCTCCGTGAATGACTTCAGTGCCTTATAGTCGCTATGAACCTTAACAGCGAGTCGCTCAAGTGCTACATTCATCTCCTGAAATTCAATTATGCTGGTTTTTGGCAAGTTAAGCTTACCGCCATCGGCCACATTGAATTGCTGGAGCTGGTGTAGAGTAGCATAAAAAGGTCGCCAAATTCGCTTACTAAGGAAAAGTCCAAGCAAATAAAAACCAAGCAGAAGCAAGGCATAAACCACAACGATGGCTATGGCTATGGCAACCAGTAAATCTTGCTGCTCCAACAACGACGTTCGCACTGTAATTCGATAGTAGCTACCACCAATCTTTGCAACGGATATTAGCTGACGGTATGGCTCACTATCCCCCTCAGCGGTATCAGGAATCTCCATGGTGGCTATGGATGGCGCAGCAATATTGGCGCTATCAATTCTATCGACAACCATCATTGGAGGAATTGAAAAGGGTGGCTTACCTTGCTTTATGTAGCTTACCAAATCGTCGTGTTGAGACTGCAACGCCTCATCAGTCTCCTGCTGCTGGATTTGGAGTATTGCAAAGAACAATCCAACACCAGCCAAGGCAAGCAGTACAGCCGTCATCACAAGTTGATATGCCGAAGTAATTCTAATTAGCTTCATTCGTCGCTCCATTTATAACCAAACCCATACGCCGTTTTGATGTAATCCTTCGCCCCCTTTTCCATCAACTTTCGGCGTAAGTTTTTAATGTGAGTATATATAAAATCGAAGCTGTCCACCATCTCAATATGGTCGCCCCAAATATGCTCAGCAATGGACTCCTTGCTCAGCGTGGCATTTTTATTCACCACCAAATAAACCAGCAAGTCGTACTCCCTTTTGGTAAGCACAATGGGGGTTTCTTGAACTGTGACAAGCCTATCCTTTGTATCGATGGAAATTTCGTTAAAGTTGAGTTTGGCGCTTCCTTCAAAGAATCTACGTCGTAATAGGGCATTGATGCGGGAGTTGAGCTCGGCAAGGTGAAATGGTTTGGTGAGGTAATCATCGGCACCTAGGTCTAGACCGGAAATCTTGTCGTCAAGTGCCCCCCTTGCCGAAATAATCAGGACACCCGTATGTGGGTGAAGTTTTTTGATAAGAGGTAACAGCGAAAGGCCACTTCCCCCGGGCAAATTTATATCCAGCAGAACCACGTCGTAGGCAAACCCAACAAGTTTTTGCTCACCCTCGACCAGATTTGCGGCAACCTCACAAACAAAGCCGTTCTTTGTGAGATAGCGCGAAATATCCTCGGCCAGAGATTGCTCATCCTCAACAACAAGAATTTTCATACTTCAAATATACCTCTTCAATTCTGAAGAAAATTAGAAGTTGGAGATTCGGAACATCACATTAAAGTCATTTACGCTCAGATATAGCCAGCAAACCCTTATCTTTGAACAATAAATGGCAGATACCACATCTTCCATGTTTTCAACCATAAAGTTAAGATTATGTCGAACAACGAAATACTCAAAAAGCTGCGGGTTGCGCTACACCTTCGCGACGACCAAATAGTTGAAATTATGAAGTTGGTGGACTTCAACATTACAAAAACCGAACTGGGGGCCTTTTTTCGGGCAGAGGACCATCCAAATTACAAAACTTGTGGTGACCAGGTGCTGCGCAATTTTCTGAATGGGTTGATAATTCATCTAAGAGGACCTCTGGCGCCAAAGAAGGAAGCATCGGAAAGTCCTGAATAGAAAAAGGTGATTACTGGCCAATCACATTCCGTGGCATATAACTTTCTAAGGTTATTATTTTAACGTGTGTGTAAGATTAAGAAAACGCAATTTCACTGTTGTTTTGCTTAAAACTTATCCGATACAATTGATTGCTTATACAGCTTCGTGTTCGGTTTCGCTGTGCCATTGTTCCGAGGCAGCATGGAAAGTGAGTTGCAATGCAAATCCATTTTACTCTTCCACTTTTTGCTTGCCCAAAAATTGGAGGAAAAAGGGCATCCTGCCTGCTCGCCGACCCTTAACGGCCTTGTGAGCTAAAACGGCGAAATTAGCTTCGCTGAGCTCACTGCGTTCGGTTTGCTTCGCTCAAACAGCCGCCGTTTTTACGCTCCCTTTGGCCTAAGGGACCCCGGCTGCGCAAGCTAAAGCGGTCGGTCGGTGGCTGGATTTTAGCAGAATTAACAATAATGATTACGTCGTACTGACGTTATTTTGATTATTGGCTAGTAAAATGCCACAACTGGCTCAGCCTTCCTCTTTTTTCGGTGGTTGAGCCACTGCTGCCCCTTGTAGCAGAGATACGACGATGCAGCACCGATAATCGCCCCTGCGAGCACATCGCTAGGATAGTGCACACCCAAATACATGCGCGAATAGCCAACCGTTGAAGCCCAGGCAAAGGAGGGCACAATTACATACCACTTTGGATAGGCTAGGCTGAGCGAGGTGGCGGTGGCAAAGGCCGAGGAGGTGTGCCCCGAGGGGAATGAGTAGCTACCCCCAGCCGAAAGTTTTTCAATATCGGGATAGGTGGTAAATGGTCTTGGTCGTTTTACGGAATATTTCAAAATCGTAGTCATGGCACTGGATAGCAAAAAAGCGGAGGCAATGGTAATTCCATCCGACTTTATCTGCGGGTCGCCCTTAATTAAACCGACACCCAAAATTACGGCTGGGGTAGCAATGCTCACAGCTGCCTCGCTATTCGACATGAACTGCATGGTTTTATCCCAGTGTTTATTTCTATCCAGATTAATGGTTCTGAGTATCCTAATGTCGAGATTTTGACCGCTGATAACACCAGCTAAAATTAGGAGAACGAAGGTGAAGGAGAAAAATCGTGCCATATTTTTTGAAATATATGGATGCAATAATAACAAAATATTCTGAGGCAATTCTGTGTTTTGCATCTTGCAAAAAAAACAGCCACAAACTACTCCAAGCCAATGGAATTAAAACCATCGATTGGAGTAGCCCGTGGCCAACCAATTAATACTTTGAAATGAGGTTAACTCTTTTCGTCAGAATCTCCATTTAGTGGCGAGTACCAATCAATCTTTCTCGATATGCGCATCACCGCCGCCAATGCCACAAACAGGCCAATGCTACCCATAATGAGGGCGTAATCCTCCAGCTGTAGAATGGTGAACAGGAACAGGTAGAGAACAACCAAAATGCCAATCAGCATCATCGACTGCTTTTTATTCTTAAAAATGGCCACCGCGTAGGAGCCAATTAGTGAGATGGTGGCTATGGCCGCCAATATGTAGGCGATGGCAAAGCCCAGCTGCTCGCTCAGGGAGATAAGCAGCGTGTAGAACACGCATAGTGCAAGACCAACCAAAATATACTGCACCGGATGAATCTTCCGTCGATTAAGAATTTCGGAAAACAAGAATACCATAAAGGTGAGGGCAATGAACATCAGTGCATACTTGGCAGCCCGCTCCGATTTTTGGTAATGGTCAACGGGGAAGAGCAGCTTAACGCCAAAGGCGGACTCGTTAACATCGTAGGTGCTTCCAATCCAAGTCTGAGGGAAATTCCGGTTCAGGCTCAAAACCGTCCAGTCGGCTGTAAATCCCCTTGGTCCAACGTTACGGCTGTCGGGCAGGAAGGCGCCATCGAAGCTGGGCGTTGGCCAAGTTGACTCAATGGCAATTTTGGAAACTTTACCCACAGGAACAAAGCTGAGTGCACTGCTTCCCTTTAATTTCAGCTTAATGCTGTAAGGATAAACGCTAGCGGTATCGAATTTCACACGGGCAGAAACGCCCTGCTTTATAATATCCTGGTTGTCGAGGCCTGGAGTAACCTCATAATCAACACCGTTGAAGGTAATTTTTAGGTCGTTTTTTATGCCTCGCATATCGGGAATCCCAAGCGAAACAAAGGCTTCGTCCCATAGAATATCGTCCGGACTAATCTTCCATTCGCTAAAGTCAGGATGGCGGAAATTTCCAGAGAACTGGAGGTCGGCAGTGTAAACAATCACCTTATAGATACCACGGTAGCGTATTTCGGGCTCCATCTTGCCAGTAATGTTAAGCTGATCGGGCAGAAAATGTGCATAATCGCGCACTACAACCTGCTTGCCATCAACAATACTTCTTCGCATGTAGGGCACCGAAATAATGGGCCCGGCGATGGTTTGCTCGTTGCCCCACTTGCTACTTATTTCCCTAACCACCTCCTCGCTATTGGCTTGACGCTCGAGAATTAGGCTGCGAATCATGGCAGCCGGAATTAGCAGGAAGAGGGCCAGCATGCCCACCACAAAAATTTTTACGGATACCGACTGCGATACCCACTTACGTAAATCGTTTGTTGCCATAGCTAACTGGATTTTAGATAACAATTAAACGAATTTTCAACAAAAAAAGTATGCCTTTCAATTAAAAATCCCATGTCCATGTGATTGGATTAAGCTATTTGAAATAATCCTTCAGTAACTGCTAATTCTGAAGATAAAAAAGCCTGCCTCCACACGCTAATCAATAGATGCAGAGACAGGCAAGCGTGTTAAAAAACGACCCTATGCTTCCTCAACCAAAACTTCTTCCTCCAACCCAGAGGCCGATTGCTTTAGCGCAACCACCTCCATCGATGAAAACACCCTATCCATATCGAGCAGCATTACAAAGGACTCCCCGCTCTGGACAATGCCCTCAATAAACTCGGCCCTATACCGTTCCCCAATGCTTGGAGCATCCAGCACCTTGTCCTGCTCAACCTCGAGCACGGCCTGTACCGAGTCCACCAATACGCCCACCTCTACGTGACTTCCATCCATCTCTATCTCCATAACCACGATGCATGTATTAGGTGCATAAACCGTGGGCGACATCCCAAACTTCATTCGGATATCGATTACCGGTAGAGCTTTCCCCCGCAGGTTTATGATACCCTTCATAAACGAGGGCGCCTGTGGCACCTCCGTTATCTTGGAGAGCTCCAATATGCTGAGGACCTTCCCCGCATTGGCAGCATACTCCTCCTCCCCTAACCTGAAGGAGAGGTATGAATCGATGTGTAACGTCTTGTTCATATGAAAAGCCTCCTATTTATTAATGTGACAATACTATTAGCGACAACCTAGAATTTCTCATACGCTGAATCGCCGTTGGAGTCTGCCAAATTATACTCTCTACCCATGCTACTTTTACCAGCGGTAGGCTTGGCATCCTCTCTATGCAGATGCGCTACCGCCGTTTTTATTGCACGTTGTTGTGGTTTACTACCTACTCTATTTTTTGCCTTTTGCCCCTCTTCAACCCTGAAGTAGGAAACCACATCCCGAAGTTGCTCTGCCTGGCTGGCAAGCTCTTCCGATGCTGTTGCCATCTCCTCTGAGGCTGCTGCATTTTGCTGGGTAACTTGGTTCAGCTGCTGGAGGGCGCTATTCACCTGTTCGGCGCCACTGGTTTGCTCAACGCTCGCCGCAGCAATCTCCTGCACCAACTTAGCAGCTCGCTCAATTTCTGGAACAACCTGCGTAAGCATCTTCCCCGCCTCATCCGAAAGTAGCACCCCCTTTTTTGAAATGCGCTCAATTTCCTCAGCAGCCACCTTGCTCCGCTCTGCCAACTTCCTCACCTCGGCTGCCACAACGGCAAATCCACGCCCCTGCTCACCTGCACGTGCAGCTTCCACGGCAGCATTCAGGGCTAAAATATTGGTTTGAAAAGCAATATCTGAGATTATGCTCACCTTGTCGGCTATCTCCCGCATGGCGGTAATACTCATCTGAGCAGCCTCGTTGCTCTTCTGGATACGTTCGGCACCAGTAATCGAAATTTTTTCTGCCACTTGCGCGTTATCGGTATTTTGCTCAATGTTTGAGGCCATCTCCTCCATCGACGAGGACACCTCCTCAGCAGACGATGCCTGCTCAGATGCCCCCTGAGACATCTCCTGTGAGGTATTGCTCATCTGCAAGCTAGCCGAAAGAATATTCTCAGAGCCCGAAGCAATGTTCGTTACAACCTCTCTCAACTTCTCTACCATCAGCTGCATTGCCCGCGACAATGCACCAATCTCATCCTTGCGCTGCATGTACTCGCTAGCAAAGTCGAGGGTAAGGTCGCCCTGGCTAATTACCTCCGCGTGAGCAACCCCTTTACCAATGCCAGTGGTTATGGAA
>DATKVT010000121.1 GCA_035529935.1 Williamwhitmania sp.
CTTCCCTCAGAGGTTCCACGCTACATTGTGGAGTAGCCATTGTTAGGCACCCTTTTTCTAGCTAAGCCTTGGCAAATTCTGGCACTGTAGTAATGAACCTTGATGTCGAAAAAGATGATACCTGTAGTATTCACTTACTAAATAGAAGGTTTATGAACACAGAAATTGAAAATGTTGAGCTAAAATATTTGACCCCCGAAGATTACCTAGAGCTGAAAGAGGCTATGATTAAAGCATACCCCAGCATGCCAGGGGCGTACTGGAGAGAATCCCAAATAAAAAGCCTTATCGACCAATTTCACGAAGGTCAGGTAGTAATAAAGGTGAATAACCAGCTGGCAGGATGTGCGCTCTCCATCATTGTGGAATATGACAACTTCGAAAACAGCCACACCTTCAAGGATATTACCGGCAACTACACCTTTAGCACCCACACCAACGAGGGGGATGTGCTCTACGGTATCGAAATATTTATTAAGCCTGAATTTCGCGGACTTAGGCTTGGACGCAGATTATACGACTACCGCAAAGAGCTTTGCGAAAGGCTTAATCTTAGAGGCATTGCCTTTGGTGGCCGAATTCCAAACTACCATAAGTTTTCTGACGAATTTACCCCGAAGCAGTACATTGAAAAGGTGAAAAGGCAGGAGATTCACGACCCTGTGCTCAACTTTCAAATCGCCAACGATTTTCACCCGACCAAAATACTCAAAGGCTACCTGGAGGGCGATGAGGCTTCGGGTGAATTTGCTGTGCTGCTGGAGTGGGACAATATTTACTATGAGAAGCCCAGAAAAAAGGCTACCACCAAAAAGAAAAACGTTCGACTTGGTTTGATTCAATGGCAAATGCGGCCATACAAAAATTTAGATGAGCTCATGGTACAGGTGGAGTATTTTGTGGAAGCTGTTTCTGGGTACCGATCCGACTTTGCCCTATTCCCTGAGTTTTTTAATGCGCCACTGATGGCCGAAAACAATCACCTCTCGGAACCAGAGGCCATTAGAGAGTTGGCAAAACACACCGACAACATTGTGCAGAAATTTTCCGAGTTGGCTGTATCCTACAACATCAACATTATCTCCGGCAGCATGCCCGAAATAAGGAACAATTTGCTCTACAATGCAGGATACCTCTGCCGTAGGGATGGAACGGTGGAACGTTACGAAAAACTACACATAACACCCGATGAAGCAAAAGTTTGGGGCTTGCAGGGTGGAAGCAAACTACAAGTGTTCGATACCGACTGTGGTAAGATTGGGGTTCTAATTTGCTACGATTCCGAGTTTCCAGAGCTAAGCCGACTCCTGGCCGACGACGGTATGGACATCCTCTTTATTCCCTTTTTAACCGACACCCAAAATGGTTACTCCCGAGTTCGTTACTGTGCACAGGCAAGGGCCATTGAAAATGAGTGCTACGTTGCCATTGCAGGTAGCGTGGGTAACCTTCCAAAGGTTCACAACATGGATATACAGTATGCCCAATCCATGGTTCTCACACCTTGCGATTTTGCCTTCCCTGCCAATGGCATAAAGGCAGAGACAACGCCAAATACCGAAATGATTCTTATTGCCGATGTGGACTTAGATCTGCTGCGGGAGCTAAATCAACTTGGGAGTGTAAGAAATCTTAAGGATCGTAGGAAAGACCTCTATGAGCTAAAAAGAGTTATTGCGAAAAATGCGTAGCCATTAGCCGCAACTATTAGAGAAAATATCTCGTAGTAACTCTTTGCAGTAACACACCATTGAAACTGCTAAAAAATTAGGACTTCGGATGCCATGCAAAAAGCTTTACTACCTTTGCATGTTTTCTGTAACGTCGAATTAGGCACTTTCCGGTCCTTACCCAACAATGTTAACATCACACACGAATGAGATGGAAACACACAACAGTGCCGTTATCGCCTCAGTTGGTAGACAGTAGCAATGTCATCCTCCGCAGAGAGCATTAACAATGCCACCTGTAGCCATAATATAGCGAGCCACAGGGAGCATATTACCAACAATTTGTAAAAAATATCACTATGATAAGGCCGCATTCATTTCACATCCCGGTAATGGGAATTGCCTACACTTTAGACACCCCACTGCGCGTTTCACCGTTTGGTATCGACTCCGTAATTTCACTTGTAGACGACATCCTCATTGAGCATATGCGTAAGTTCTACTGCAGCAAATATGCCATTGCGTACCAGGAGATCACCGATAAAATTGAGGATTTCCGCGCCAAAAGAATATCCTCCTACCTCAACCTCATCAACACTATTGCTGAAAAGAAGCTAGAGGAGCTGAAGAATGTCACCCTCGAAAAGAAGCAGGAGATAAAGGATTACTTCAGCATGATGCCCGACAGCTCCACCATCAAGCAGGAGTTTAAGAAACGTACGGCCAAGTATTTCAACGTCGACGAAATTAAAGCATGGCTCAAGGAGAACCTATCCTTGGGTAGCATCGACGTAAATATTATGACCAAGGTTGATAAGGACAACTACAAGAACGGTGAAAAGCTCCCCGTGGAGTTCAACGACGCACACGCAGCACTTCGTGGGTTTGCCACCAGCAACCTGCACTCCTCCATCATCCTCTCAGCAGGAATGAACCCTCGCCTTTTCAACTACATGGAGCAGTTCGAGGACTTCTACCCCAACGAAAGTGGGGAGATGAAAAAGAAGATTGTTTTAAAGGTGAGCGATTACCGCTCAGCCTTAATTCAGGGTAAGGTACTCGCAAAAAAGGGACTTTGGGTTTCCGAATATCGAGTTGAGTCGGGGTTGAACTGTGGCGGTCACGCCTTTGCCACCGACGGCTTCCTCATGGGTCCCATCCTCGCCGAATTCCGTGACAAGCGTCAGGAGTTAATCCAAGCCATGCAAGAAGTATTTGTGAAGGCGCTCGCCGATAAAAACCATACAATACCGAAAGCACCACTGCCGCTCCGCGTTACTGCGCAAGGAGGCGTTGGAACAGCTGAGGAGCATGAATTTTTAATAGAGCACTACAACCTCGACTCTGTGGGTTGGGGAACGCCATTCCTGCTCGTCCCCGAAGTTGTTACCATCGACGACAATACGCTCAATCAGTTGGCTGCCGCCAAGGAGGATGACCTCTTCCTGAGCAACATTTCGCCACTCGGGGTACCATTCAATAGCCTCCGAGGCAACACCAAAGACATTGAAAGGCTATCCTACATTAGCCAAGGAAAACCGGGAAGTCCATGCCCAAAACAATTCATTGCACTGAACAACGAATTTACGGAAAAGGGCATTTGCACCGCCTCGCGAAGGTACCAAACCAAGAAGTTGGAGGAACTTAACAAGGAAGGACTTTCACCAGAAGAATACCAGCCGCGTTTCAACAAAATAGTTGAAAAATCGTGCCTCTGCGTTGGGCTGGGAACCTCTGCATTGCTTGTAAACCACCTCAGCACTAAGGTGGAAGGGGTTGGCGTATCTGTATGTCCCGGCCCAAACATGGCCTACTTCTCCAAAAAGATGAGCCTCGCAAATATCACCGACCACATTTATGGCCGTGCCAACATGATAACCCGAACCGACCGTCCCAACATGTTTGTTAACGAACTCCGAATCTACATCGACTATCTCAAAACCCGAATTGAAGAGGCCAGAACATCGATGAACAACAAGCAGGGAAACCACCTTCTTGCTTTTGAAAAAAATCTCCAGGAGGGAATTGAATACTACAGCAACCTGTTTAGTGGCCTTAAGGAACAATTCAAGAGCACAAAGCAGAATATTCTAAACGATCTTGAGGAGAGCAAAAAGGTACTAATCCAAATGCATGCCGAAGTAGAAAAACTCATGGTGGTGCAATAATCTATCGCATAACTAGCCAAACATTTACCATCACACACCAATCAACAACCTATAAAATTTAGGTATTAGATTGGTGTACCTATTTCAGCCAATTAGAGATTGATCTTGGCACCTTACTGCACTTACAGCTGCGCAAATAAAAATCCTATATTTGGAATGCAACCCTCATCTCTTTAGCAAGAGTTTGCAGCTTATAAGCGAGGAGATGGTTATTCAGAACAACAAAAATTAAAATTCCATACACCAAAAGAACATGGCAATCTTTATTACAGTTTGGACAGCATGGTTTGCCTCTGAGGTTCTGCTTAATTCCCTAATGCGGTCGGGCAAGAAAGATAAAAGGGGACAGGACAAGGGATCCATTTCACTGATATGGATAACCATTGCCCTTGCCAACACGCTAGGAGTAATGTTTTATATTCTCAACAAGTTCCCCATTAACTCTACTCTGGTGGTGCAATATGTTGGACTAGGACTAATTGTGGCAGGCATGGCGTTCCGCTTTTATGCCGTTTGGTCGCTGGGCAACCTATTCACGGTTAATGTCACCATCAGGGAAAATCATAAAATTAAGATGGATGGTATTTATAAAACAGTAAGGCATCCATCCTACTCCGGTGCCATACTCACCTTCATTGGCTTTGGTTTATCGCTCAACAGCTGGGCAAGCCTCATTACAATAGGTGTTCTCGTTTCTGCTGCCTTTCTCTACCGTATACGCATTGAGGAAAGGATGCTGCTGAACCAGTTTGGTGAAGATTACCATACCTATATGTTAAAAACCTACCGGTTGGTGCCTTGGATTTACTAAGTTTTCTAGTTTTGCCTACCTCGTTGCCCCGTCATCAAAACAACTCAACAAAAAGAAGCACACCGATTTCACCAGAAATATTACCTTTCCATTGGCCGTTGTTCGTTTTATTTTAAAGGCATCTCTTGGGTTGATTTCGCTGCTCACCGTCTCGAGCAGCACTCAACGAAGAGCAATCCATAACCTAATTATTGGTTCAACAGTGCTATACGTGCCAGAATAGCTATAAAACAGCAAAATTTTCAAGGTTCATAATCTCCGAACATGAGGATGGATTGATTCTGTAAACAGTTTATGGCATATTTTGGTGGAGCACTTCCATTTTGCCTACCTTTGTAAGAAAATTAACCCATGCCCAAAAAGAAGTTCTACACGGTTTGGAAGGGACGAACACCTGGAGTATACGCCAGTTGGGATGCCTGTCAGAAACAGGTTGTTGGTTTTGAGGGTGCCCAGTATATGGCCTTCGACAACCAGAGTCAGGCCGAATTTGCCTTCACTAAAAACCCATGGACTTTTATTGGCAAGAATGGACCTTCCAAAAAGAAGGAACTACCATCGGGAGAAAAACCTATTGCAGAGAGCCTCTCCGTGGATGCAGCCTGCAGCGGCAACCCCGGGGTAATGGAATATAGAGGCGTAAATACCAAGACCCGCGAAGAGGTTTTTCATTTGACATTTCCGCTGGGAACCAACAACATTGGCGAATTCTTGGCCCTTGTACATGGACTTGCGCTGCTAAAGCAAAAAGGGCTGCCCAACCCAATCTACACCGACTCCAGAACCGCCATGGCCTGGCTTAAGGGCAAGAAGTGTAAAACAAAGCTAGCGCGAACCGCCGCCACCGAAGAACTCTTCCAACTTATTGAGCGAGCAGAGAAGTGGCTTAAGGAACACACCTACAAAACCCAAGTTCTTAAGTGGGAAACTGAGTCGTGGGGAGAAATACCAGCCGATTTTGGGAGGAAAGGGTAGGTAATTACCAATTACGCCATTGGAACTTCGATAAAAAGCAGGTAGGCATCCTGCTGCGCAGTAATCTCAAGTTGAGATGTTTCCCACGCGCCCAGCGCATCCCTCCTATTCAGCTCAGCATCACCAATCGTAACGGACCCCTCTATTACAAAGCAATATACTCCACTTCCCTCACGATGAACCTCATAGGCAACCGACTTCCCCTTTTCGATTTGCGATAGCGAAAACCACGTTTGTTGGTTAAGCCACAGACCATCGGAACCCTTGGGCGCCACCACGTTGTAAATGGAATTTTGAAACAGTTTGGTATCGAATTTCCGCTGATCATATCTGGGAGGAACACCAAGTTTTTCTGGCATCACCCAAATCTGCAACAAGCTAACCGGCTCCTCTTTGGAAGCATTAAATTCGGAGTGATAAACACCTGTTCCTGCCGACATAACCTGTATTTCGCCAGGGGCAATTACGCCACCGCCACCGGTATTATCCTTATGCTCAAGCTTACCTTGTAGCGCAATGGTCACTATCTCCATATTTTGGTGAGGGTGAAGTCCAAAGCCTTCTCCCGGCTGGATGGTATCATCATTCAATACCCTCAATAGACCAAAGCCCATCATGTTTGGATTATAGTAATCGGCAAAGCTAAAGGAGTAGTATGTCGAAAGCCAGCCATGCTCAGCATGTCCACGCTGGTTTGCCCTATGAAAAATCGTTTTCATTTTCTTCCTCACATTTATAAGTAAACAATGCTTAAACCCTAGCAATATGGCAAAAACCATTAGCTGGATTTATGGAAGAAACAATAATAAAAATGTTTGGTTGAAGAAGAAAAAAGAAAGGGGGCGTAAACCAAAAACCAAGGGTCCCTAAACCTTACTTTGCGCACCTTAAGTGAATAAGTTGCACCTGTTGTTGCTACGCCCCCCTATATCTAAATTACAAACGATTGCGCTCTACAATTTGATCTTTAAAAGAACTTACACTCAAACAATTAAGTGACTTATACAAATATAAAGACAATTAATTGCAAAAAAAGTTTAATTGGCACTTAAAAAAAATCTATTTATTTTCCGTTTAGTAAAACTGCGAATTGATGATAAAATTGCGTTCAATCAACAATAATTTGATCGAATTTCTGGCTTTCAACAAGCAAACCTCATGCCAAAGAGAATTTTTTTGGCACAAAATTTCTTACAATCTAAAGTTATGCGATGGATTGCATAACTTTGGTATCTCCTTAAACCAATCAACATAAAAATATATGTGTTTCTACGCGTCGCTCACCTTTAGGAAAGTCGTTGGTGAAAAGCTTTTCGGAGCCACCTTCCGACGTGGTGATGAGTGGAGCCCACTTTACTTTATTAGTGGATTTGAACACCCAAAATTGCCGATCATTGCAGCGGAAAAGAGGGATGAATTCCAGCTAATGTCGTGGGGATTAGTGCCAAACTTCACCAAGGATGAGGAGCAGGCTGCCAAATTATGCAACCTTACACTTAATGCAAAAGCGGAAACACTGCCACAAAAACCATCCTACAGAAACCTCACTAAAAAGCAGCGGTGCATCATCCCAATCACAGGTTTCTTCGAATGGCAGCAAGAGGGCAGAAAGAAAATACCGTTCTTCATTTTCCCAAAAGATAATCCAATTTTACCTTTGGCTGGCCTCTACGACCAGTGGATTAATCCTGAGAACGGAAAGATTCATCAATCGTTCTCCATCATCACCACCGAAGCCAATGCGTTAATGGCACAAATTCACAACATCAAACGTCGCATGCCGGCGGTATTGTCCATGGAGGCAATGGAGAAGTGGCTAGACGTCTCCACTGAGGAGAAGAATGCCCTTGCCCTACTTAAACCGGCAGAAGATGGAATGCTGGAGGCTCATCAAATTAATCCTGACATACTGGCTTCAGGTAAAAGCCGGAATATTCCGGAAATTATTGAACCCTATAGACCGCAGCAGGGAAGGTTGTTTGAATAGACAGACCGATTTTGGTTATAGTTTATCCGCAGCACTGGATGATTCCTAGTTTCTGATTCCTAGTTTCTGGTTGAGCTGCGCTGAACTTACCGGCAACTGCCGGATCGGTTAAAGTTTCACTGAGTTGCACGGTGTTTTCACTAAGTTACACAGAGGAGTTAAGGCTGTAGATAGCAGCACCTCTTCAAATTTCCGGTCTTCAGTCTTCCAATTCTTTCTGTCACTTGTAACATTTAGTCACTGCTCACCTTGTAACTTGTCACCTTTTTGTCACTCGTCACCTTGTAACCCTTCACTTTTCAGTCACTCGTCACTTTGTCACCTGTCACTATATTATAACCTACTTCACCCCCGCCGCCCGACGCTTCTGACCTTCGTCCCACTGCCAAAAGCAACCACAACCGTTGTAACTTGATTTTGATGGCCGTTGCTTCTTCTCACTGCACCCAAACATGAGGTGCATGCCAAACCGAATATTTGCATTACGTGCACTTGTGGGGTAGAAAAAAGCCAAAACGTTATCGCTAATAAGGTGGATTTTGAAAGTCTCGCTGCCAAATCCAAATCCAAGCCCCACGTTTCTCAGCGAACCATTCATGGCAGAGTAGGAAACGCTGCCCGAAAAGCCCTTCCACCCAAAGGCATTGAGCGAAACCGTAGCACCCACAATTGGCCGACCCGGATATAGTTCGGTTCGAACCAAGGCTCCTGCATTCAGGTGGTCACGCAGTGGGTAGGTAGCTCCAAAGTAAGCCCTTGGGTTCAGAAAAGTAATAAAGCCCCCATTGGTCTCCTCTACCCGAAGCTGATTGTTGAGCGAGTCTCTCAGCATGGAGATGTAGGCATTGGGGTCGGCACCATTTGCAGGAGTGGCACCGGAAAAAACGAAGTTTCCATTCTGGCTAAATCGATGGGTTTGTGCAGTCCAGTATATAAGACCCAAGTCGAGAACGCTACCGCTCCAAGTAAGCACATCGCCTTTGTAAATGAAACCAAAATCTCCGGCAAGGCCTACGTTCCGAAAGTTCAGCAAAAAGGCCGTTGGTGAAACTGAACCAACACTAACACTATTGACATAACCGTTTGCATCCTTACCAATGGTCATGGGTCCTGCCACATCGGCACGAAGATTCCAATCGGCATTGAGGTTGTATGTAGCACCATCAACTGACAAATGAATGGGCCTCCTACGAGTGAAAACACCAGCCATTCCAAAGAGCACCTTTGCGTGCGCACCAAGCGTTAATCGACTATCCATTTTTCGGGAGTAGCCAAAGGAAAACTCCCTGTAGTAAAAGGCATTAACACCAGGATTTCGAACAGTAAACTCATCGCCCACATAAGGGGTGTTTCCATCCCGAGCCAGCAAAACCAACTTCTTAGGAAAAAAGAGTTTCATATCCACCTTTTCGGTGATCGAAAAGTTGTAGTAGTCGCGCTCGTTTGGTCGATAGCCCAAAGCAAGCCAGTTATATTGAAATTCGGCAGTAACATAATCCCACCAGAATAAACCCTTGGTTACCTTATTCAAATCGATTGATGCACTACCTGGAGAGAAGGAATTGTAGGAAAAGCCTGTGGAGTTGGCATTAAAATGGATTGAGCTGAGCAGGGGAATGCCCACAAATAATTTGCAATCGATTTGCACGGCAGGGTTCACCATGTTGCTCTGCGGCAAGCTGTGCATAAAAAAAAGCGTATTATCCTGCTGCGCAAATACCTTGCACGAAACCAGCAATAGCAATGCCACCAGAGTGGCCCTAGCTGCTACCACCCAATATGGATGCCGTTGTTTCAAAGTCGAAGTCTACTCTAACGCCCAGCTGGCACTTCACCTTAAGCGAATCGAACCACTGAAAGTCGATGGGTTTAACACTGTCGAGATTAATTACTGAATGAATTTCGAGCAAGGTTGCATTGCCTAAAAGTGTAATTCTATCCGGAGTGATGGGGATATCCGTTTTAAGGTAACCCTCAGAAAGAACTTCTCCCACACTATTTATGCTGCCATTTGGAATAACCAATAGCCCAGAATGACTTAGTGAATCTATCAGCAGGTTGGCTGCATCGTAAAAGTAAGCCTGAAAAGTGCCGCTGGCTGGCAGCTGGTTCCAAACGTTTATCCTAAATGCGAGGTAGGTGATAGAAGAGTCATGCTTGTACACCTCCGACAGGTCGAGTGCCACCTGGTCGGTAAACTCTAAGGCGTGATAGTGAGCCCAATAGGGAACCGAATCGGTTAGATTAATCTCGGGTAGGCCTAAGGTAGTAAAGTTTCCAGCAACAGAAAATTCGGTTTGTCCAACCGGGAACGACAAAGAGGGAGATAGGTGGGTGCTATTGGGAATTGGTTCAATGTCCTTATAGCACCCAGAAATAATTGCAACAATTAGGATGGTGATTAAGCCACACCTCATTTTACTGTGTTAAACCCAACTTCATCTCAATATAGTGAATCAGCGAGTGAATAATTTTAATGTGAACCTCCTGCACCCTATCGGCAAAGCCAAAGAAAGGTACCCGAATTTCAACATCGCACATCCCGGCCAACTTACCACCATTCTTGCCGGTAAGCCCAACAATCTTCATTCCTTTTTGGCGGGCGGCAATACATGCCTCCATAACGTTGGCGGAGTTACCGCTGGTGCTAATGGCAACCAACACATCACCCTTGCTCCCAATTGCCTCCACAAAACGAGCAAACACCTTATCATAACCAAAATCGTTGGCAGAGCATGTAATGTGCGAGGGATCGCTAATGGCAATGGCTGGCAAGGCACGCCTATCACCACGAAAACGACCTGAGAGCTCCTCTGCAAAGTGCATGGCATCGCTCATGGAGCCACCATTCCCGCATGAAATTAACTTATGACCATCTTCAATGGCCTCAACCATTAAATTTCCGGCCTTCTCAATACTTTCCCAACTTTGGCTCTCCGACATGAACAGTTCCAGCACATCCCTAGCCTCCTGAAAGTTCTGACGAACTTGTAAAATAGGATCAATCATACTTTAAAATTTGCTCGGTAAGGAGTATAAAATTTTCAATAAATCAACCTAGAAACCACCTATAAAACGCACCGCTCAAAATATAGTTGTGCGCCATTGGTGAAAATCCTAACTTTGCACAAAGATAAAGCAAAGGCCATGGGAATTCCAAGAATGTTTAAACTTCCGAAGCACAAGAGTTTTAATTATGTGCCACGTTACTACGATCCGGAGAAGGAGGAGATGGCAGAACGCAGAAAAAAGTTGGCTATGGAGAGGGGGCTAGATATTTCCGATATAGAACATATCCCGGGTGAAGCACTTCGTCATGGAGCCATGAGAGGCTTTTTCAAAAAAAAGGAACGGGCCACCATTCAATCGCCACTCAGGGTATTGATTATTATAGCCATTCTGTTGGCGGTAGCCTACTGGATACTCTTCACCTAACCGCAATCGTTCAATGTCCGACATCATAAGGCTCTTGCCCGATTCGGTGGCGAACCAAATTGCCGCAGGAGAGGTAATCCAGCGCCCGGCTTCAGCCATTAAGGAGTTGGTGGAAAATGCGGTAGACGCCGGAAGCACCATCATTACCGTGGTGGTGAAAGATGGCGGGAAAGGGCTCATTCAGGTAATTGACAACGGCTGTGGCATGACCGCCACCGACGCTAGGATGTCGTTTGAGCGCCATGCCACCTCAAAAATCCGAGAGGCCAAGGATCTATTTGCCATTCACACCTTGGGGTTCAGGGGTGAGGCGCTAGCATCCATTGCTTCGGTAGCCGAGGTGGAATTACGAACTCGCCGCCACGACGAAGAGGTGGGTACCATGCTGCGCATTAGCGGATCGAAGGTTGAAGAGCAGGAACCCGTAAGCTGCCCAGCCGGTTCCAACTTCATCATCAAGAACCTCTTCTTCAACATTCCAGCACGGCGAAAATTCCTCAAGGGGACACCCATTGAACTAAAGCACATTATCACCGAATTTGAGCGGGTGGCGCTGGTGTATCCACAGGTAGCGTTCTCGCTTTTCCACAACGAAACGCAGCTTTTTGCATTGTCCTCAGGTAACCTACGCCAGCGCATATCCGGGCTATTCGGGAAACAACTCAACACCCACATTATTGACATTAAAACCGAAACTTCAATCATCAAAATCAGTGGATTTATTGGAAAACCGGAGTATGCCAAGAAAACATCGGGAGACCAGTTTTTCTTTGTTAACGGCCGATACTTCCGTAGCCCATACCTGAACAAAGCTGTATTGAACGCCTACAACCAGCTGCTCACGCCCGATTCGGTTCCCTCCTACTTTATCTACTTTGAAACCGATCCCGCCTCCATCGACGTCAATATTCATCCAACAAAAACAGAAATAAAATTTGAGGACGAAAGGGCTATTTGGCAAATTCTGCACGCCAGTGTTCGGGAGTCGCTAGGAAAGTTTGCCGTTGTGCCTTCCATCGACTTCAACACAGAGCCAGGGCTGGAGATTCCTGTGATCTCCTCCACCACCCACTTTAAAATGCCGCAAGTTGACATAAATCCAGAATTTAACCCCTTCGACACCCGTCCTCCTGCGTCAGAAGTTCAGTTCCGAAAATCCGGACCACCCAGAGAAGATGTTCCTCAAGGTTGGGAGGCCCTCTACCAAGGAGTGGTTGAACTAAAAAAGGAGGAACAACATCAAATGTCTCGGGAAGAAAAGCTATTTGAGCAGGCTGCCCCCGAAAGAAGTTACTTCCAAATAAAAGGGAAATATATCCTAACCACGGTAAAGTCGGGGTTGATGCTCATTGACCAAAAACGAGCACACGAACGAATTCTCTACGAAAAATTTTTACAGGGGCTCAACCGTGGGCTGAAGGTGTCACAAAAGGAACTCTTCCCTCAGACCATCCAGCTGATTCCGTCCGACCACCTGCTCATCATGCAAATGGAGGAAGAGCTGGCCATGCTGGGCTTCGAAATTGGGGATTTAGGCAACCATACGGTGGCTGTTTCGGCCAAGCCTGTCGACCTAGTGGAAACCGATGCAAAGGAGCTGATTGAGAAGCTGCTGGAGGGTTTAAAGGAGAATAGAAACGCGCTGCTTGGGAGCAAGTCGGAGGTACTGGCATCCTCCATGGCAAAAGCAGCCGCCATACGCTACGGGCAGTATCTATCGGTTGGTGAGATGCAGCACATCATCGATAAACTCTTTGGCTGTAACGAACCGGGCCTCAGCCCCGACGGAAAGCCAACAGTAACCATTCTGAGCATGGAGGAGCTGGAAAAGAGACTTAGATAATCGAACGTCTCCTATTCCTCGTATTTCAAATTCTCATGCAGGAGCACACTTAAAGCTAAAGAGAGCTTACATCCCTAAGTGCAGCTTGGATGGTTAATAAATTGAACGTAATTTCGTGAATCATTTTACCATTTTGATTGTTTACCATAAAAAATTGCGATGAACGGTTTTAGCAGAGGATACTCCTCAACCCCACCTGTTCTAAAGAACATTATTCTTATTAACGTGGTACTCTTTTTGGCAATGCTTGTGCTTGAAAAATCAGGCATTGACCTCACGCAGTATCTTGGCCTATTCTATCCTGGATCCACCTTCTTCAGGCCATACCAGTTTATCACCCACATGTTTATGCATGCAGGGTGGGAGCACATCTTTTTCAACATGTTCGGTTTGTGGATGTTTGGGAGGATACTAGAGCAGGTTTGGGGAAGCAAGCGATTTCTCATATTCTACATGGTAACCGGCTTAGGTGCTGCCGCTATGCAAACCTTTGTGAACTACCTGCTCATCTCCTCTACCCTTCACGACTACACTGCGATGATGAACTCCTTTGGGCCGCAAGCGTTTGATGCCTTTGTTCAACATCACTTCCCCGAATATCGAAATGCGATTTATGAGCAGATAACTGCAGGCTGGCTCAGCAATGAGCATAGTGCTGTATTTGCATCACAGGCCAAAGATGCTGCTAACCAACTAATAACCATGATGGTTAACATTCCTACAGTGGGAGCATCGGGCGCCATCTTTGGTGTGCTGCTTGCATTCGGCATGCTTTTCCCAAATACGCAGTTGATGCTTATATTTCCACCAATCCCAATGAAGGCGAAGTACTTTGTTGCTGGTTATGGTGCCATTGAACTCTTTCTTGGCCTTTCGCAACCAGGAAGCCACATAGCTCACTTTGCGCATTTAGGTGGTATGCTCTTCGGATTTTTCCTCATAAAGTATTGGCAAAAAACCACTAAAACATTTTACTAGCATGAGCATTGGGCAGGAGATAAAGGAATCGTTCAAGCAGGGAACCACGCACACCAAGCTGATCTACATCAACCTAGGCGTATTTATTGCGGTAAACCTAGTAAATGTACTCATGATGTTTGGAGGTCATGCTGATGCATTCTCGTTACTTCCATGGCTCCAACTTCCATCAAACCCAGCAGCCCTTGCCTTACGGCCATGGACGTTGGTTACCTACATGTTTACGCATGAAGGGATTTTACATATCCTCTTTAACCTACTTGTTTTCTACTGGTTTGGAATTATTTTTCTGCAGTTTTTCTCTCAAAAGCAATTGCTTTCAACCTATTTGTGGGGAGGGCTTGCTGGTGGGGGGCTCTACATCTTAGCCTACAATACCCTACCCGTGTTTGCCGACGTGCGTTACGCTTCAGATCTCATAGGTGCCTCTGCCTCCATTATGGCCATTGTATTTGCCGCTGCAGCCTACGCTCCAAATTACACGGTATATCTAATGTTTTTTGGCCCAGTGAAGCTAAAATACATTGCCCTAGGTTATGTAGTGATTGATATAGTAAGCATGGCTGGCACCAATGCTGGTGGGCATATTGCCCATATTGGCGGAGCCGTCGCAGGTTATCTCATTGCACAAAAGATAAAGCAAAGCAAAGCATCCAACCTCGGGTTTGGATGGGTAGAGGGTATTTTCAGCAGTTTTGGCCCACGAAAGTCAAAGATGAAGGTGGTCCATCGACGCCCACTTACCGATTTGGAGTATAACCAAGTAAAGGCAGAGCATCAAAAGCACATCGACAAGATCCTAGACAAGATCAACAAATCTGGTTACTCCTCTCTTACAAAAGAGGAGCGCGAAGAGCTGTTCAACATGAGTAATAACACCAAAAAGGGTGAGGACATTTCTTAAGTTTGTAGTCGTTTATTCTGGAAGCATTGTAGCCATTGCGTTGGTACTCTCATTCCTTTCCACGTTTGTAAGTCCCGCCGTTTTTTGGCCACTGGCATACTTTGGCCTAGCCTTTCCTATACTACTGATCCTCAACGCGATTATTTTCGTATTACTGGTTATCAAAAGAAAAAAATCGGTCATTATTCCACTACTAGCCTTTATTATTTGCCTTGAGCCAGCCTCAAACTTCTTCCAGATGAGGTTCCACGCCCCAAAAACCAACTTCGAGCATCGAGATCTTAAAATTCTCACCTATAATGTGCACCTGTTCAACCTAATTAACTGGAATAATACGCCTGACCAGCTGCTCGAAATAATCTCATTCATCAAGCAGGAGAATCCCGACATTGTTTGCCTTCAGGAATTTTGCCAAACAAATACAGCCACTGTCAAAAAGCGACTAAAGATGCTCTATGCCGATTATCCTTACCATCACATCAGCTACACCATCTCCTCTAAAAAATACAACTTTGGCATTATTACTCTCAGCAAATATCCCATTGTAAACCGGGAAGGTTTCCCTTTTGAAAAAACGGCCAACGCCACCATTTACTCCGACATTAAAATTGGGGGCGACACCATTCGCCTTTACAACAGCCACCTGCAAAGCACAAGGCTTAGAGAGAAAAATCTAAACCTGCTCATTTATCAAAAATTTCAGAACAACAGCAAGAAGATGGATGAGCTCAAAGATATTAACTCCCGGCTTAAGTTGGCCTTTGAGAAACGAGCCAACCAGGTAGACATGGTGTCCGATGCTCGCGACAAATCGCCCTATCCGGTCATTATGGTTGGCGATTACAACGACCCACCCACATCATATAGCTACCGGAAAATGCGGGGCAACCTCACCGACTCCTTCAAGGAAGTGGGTGTTGGTACTGGATCAACCTACTACGGGTTCTTCCCCATCCTGCGTATCGACTACGTTTTTCATTCACCACTCATTATGGCCATTGGCTATGAAAGTCCACATATAGACTATTCTGACCACTATCCTGTGGTGGTAAATCTTGCGCTCCCCATAAGTTTAAAGCAGGCGGCTGCCGATCAAAATAATTAACGAGAAAACGGGAGTTTGCTGAGGTCTACATTGCCACCCGATAAAATTATTCCAACCCTCTTATCGGCAAAAATTTCGCGATGTTCTAAAACTGCTGCAAGAGGAACCGCACCGGAAGGTTCTACCACCTGTTTCATTCTTTCGAAGAGGAGCCTCATGGCCTGCACAATTCCCTCTTCCGAAACAGTCACAATTTGGGTGACATTTTTTTTAATAATTTCAAACGTGAGGGGCGATAATGATGTAAGAAGGCCATCGGCAATGGTTTTTGGATTATCGGAAGGAATAAGTTTTCCTGCACTAAACGACCGAAAGGCATCATCTGCAGCGGCCGGCTCGGCACCAATAACGCAAACAGCCTGATCGATATAGTTCAGCGCAAGTGCCGTTCCACTGAGCAATCCGCCACCACCTACTGGAGCCACTATGGAGTCGATTCGGGGTGCTTCCTGCAACAGTTCCAAGGCTGCTGTTCCCTGACCACAAATAACCTGAAAATGGTCGTAGGGTGGAATAAAGGTGGCACCCGTTTCTTCAATTAGTTGAGCAAGGGCCTCCTCCCGAGCCTGTAGCGTAGGTTCACAAAAGCGGATTATCCCACCGTAGCCTCTTACAGCATTCTGCTTCACCGAGGGGGAATTCCTGGGCATTACAATATAGGCCGGAATGCCAGCCATACGAGCGGCCAACGCAAGCGCAGCAGCATGATTCCCCGAAGAATGGGTTGCTACCCCTTTGAACAATTCAGTTGATGGCAGCGATAGAACAGCATTTAATGCACCCCTAAATTTAAATGCACCAACCTTCTGTAGATGCTCACATTTAAAAAAAAGTTCGCAACCAGCTAGTCGGTTAATGGCATCGGAGGTCATTACGGGAGTGCGATGAACATAATTTTTTATTCTGTCGTAGGCAGTCCAGATATCTGCCCGGTTAGGAATAGCAGTAACCATGGTTATTTTTCGTAAAGCTAGAATACGAAATCTACCATCTTTATATTAAATATCAAATAATTTCATCAACACTTATTGTAGAGATGGCACCACTCCGCATACTTCTCTTTCACGTAGACCAGTAAATCGTAATCGCGCGTCTGGAGTACAAATTCTGTATCGGGCTTGAGCCACAACAAGAATTGGGCAGCATATTCCTGCGAACAGTGAACCTCCCGTATAACGGTAGTTAGGTTTAACCTTTCATCAGCCATTCGTTTTCTACCCGTTCTTGCCAAATACTCGTCCAAAATTCTCTGTTGCCGATGATACCAATCTTCGCCAAAACCAATTCCACTTGTTTGTGGTACCTGTTGAACCGCCTCCTTGGTGATGGCAGCAAGGTAATTGGTAAGACGCTCCGTTTTTGTGTCGGGTAACTTGAGGGCTAGAAACTCGCGCTTGAACTGGTTATAGTCGTGCCAGCGGCGCACCACAATTTCCTTTATTGGGTAAGAAACAGGAGAAAGGTAGAAGAGCCTGCGAGAGGTATCGCTTCCAGCTAAGAAGTAGACTTTTGTTCTTAAAGTGGCGAATCCAATTGCTGAAATATATAGCGAATCCATGGCTGCCATGGGGATTTGAAAAATACCGAAAGGGTCAGAAACAGTGCCAGTAGACTTGCTTAAGTTTACAATATTCGCATAGGGGATTGGTTCACCATTTGTGGCAGAGATTACCCTACCTGAAATAATTTTTGTTGAATCCACTGGGGTTATTCCAAATGCATGGCCTCCTGCAATTGCAAAGAAACCAATCAATACGATTTTATTGCTTCTTCTCACTGTTTTTTTTATAAATGTAAAGCATTGCTGCATACAAAAAAAACTCACAACATGTCCTATAACGTTGTTTAGCAGGTTTTAGCACAAATTAACCTTTTCCCTCTCTTCGAAATAAAAGTACCTATAGCGTAACACTTTTGTTCGAAATAGTAACTTTGCAACTAGAAGATACCAACGGTTGTGGTTTTGGTAAAAAACGAAATAAAACTTCTTCAAATTGTCCACAGCCCATCAGAATATATCCTCATTTGGGAAATAATTGACAAATAATGGAAGCACTTAAAGCTACGATAGAAAAAGTTTGGGAGAATAGAGAGCTCCTTGCCGAATCCAAAACCCAGCAAGCAATTAGAGAGGTGATAGAACTCCTAGACAAGGGTAAGCTCAGAGTGGCTGAACCGGTTAATGGCGGCTGGAGAGTAAACGAGTGGGTAAAAAAGGCAGCCATACTATACTTTCCCATCTGCAAAATGGAGACCGTGGAAGTTGGACCATTTGAATTTCACGATAAAATTCCATTGAAAAAAGGGTATGCCGAGCTAGGTGTAAGGGTTGTTCCCCACGCCATAGCGCGCTACGGATCATACGTTGCCAAAGGAACCATAATGATGCCCTCCTACATCAACATTGGTGCCTATGTGGATGAAGGGACCATGGTTGACACCTGGGCCACTGTGGGCTCATGCGCACAAATTGGCAAGGGAGTTCACCTTAGCGGTGGTGTTGGCATTGGTGGCGTTCTAGAACCCATTCAAGCAGCTCCAGTAATTATTGAAGATGGCTGCTTCATTGGATCCCGATGCATAATTGTGGAAGGGGTAAGAGTGGGAAAAGAGGCGGT
Organism: Williamwhitmania sp.; assembly: GCA_035529935.1. Classification (NCBI taxonomy): domain Bacteria; kingdom Pseudomonadati; phylum Bacteroidota; class Bacteroidia; order Bacteroidales; family Williamwhitmaniaceae; genus Williamwhitmania; species Williamwhitmania sp. Next base: position 18,495 of record DATKVT010000121.1, read on the forward strand.
GCTCGGAGCCAACGTGGTAATAACAGGATCAACCAAAATTATAGATGTTTCCGGCGAAAAGCCCATTGAATACAAGGGTGTTGTTCCTCCTCGTAGCGTGGTTATTCCTGGAACTCTGCCTAAAACCTTTGCCGCTGGAACCTACAACGTTCCTTGCGCCCTCATAATCGGACAACGAAAGGAGAGCACCAACCTCAAAACTTCGCTCAACGACGCCCTTCGCGAATACGACGTGGCCGTGTAACTACCAATTCTCCTAGGATGAATAAGATTCTGGTAATCCAAACAGCCTTTATTGGTGACGTTATTTTAGCAACTCCTTTGGTTGAGGCGCTGCATCAAGCATTTCCTGAGGCGACCATCGACTTTTTGCTCCGCAAGGGAAACGAAGGGTTGCTGGTTGGTCACCCCTATCTACGTCGAGTTATTGTTTGGAATAAGAAGGAGGAAAAACTGAAAAATCAGCTGCGGATAATTCGAGAGTTGCGGAAGGAACATTACGACGTAGCCATTAACCTCCAACGCTTTTTATCCACTGGAATTTTTACGGCTTTAAGCGGTGCGAATACACGCATTGGCTTTAGAAAGAACCCCCTTTCGTGGTTCTTTTCACACCGAATCGACCATGAAATTGGAACTGGCAAGCATGAGGTGGAGAGAAACTTGGAGCTGCTGAAACCCATTAAGGGGAACAGAGAATGGGAGAAACGTCCCGTGCTTTATCCTTCCGACAAAGATTTTGCTGCGGTAGAGAAGTTGAAAGTGGGGAAATATGTGTGCATAGCCCCAACCTCCGTTTGGTTTACCAAGCAATGGCCCGCCGAAAAGTGGGAGGAACTCATCGAAACCATCGCCAGCGACACCAAGGTCTACCTGCTTGGTGGCCCACCCGACGCCCTAGCATGCAGCTCAATTGCATCCAAGTTTCCAACCAAGGTGGAAAGCCTTGCAGGCAAGCTCAACTTTCTGGAATCGGCAGCGCTGATGAAGGACGCAGCCATGAACTACGTGAACGATTCGGCACCCATGCACATTGCCTCTGCCATGAATGCTCCAACCACTGCCATCTTTTGCTCTACCATTCCAAACTTTGGCTTTAGCCCGCTATCGGACAACAGCCGGGTGGTGGAGGTAACCGAAACACTGCCCTGCCGTCCGTGTGGATTGCACGGCTACAAAGCTTGTCCCGAGGGTCATTTTAAGTGCGCACTAAACATTAGTATCAAACAGGTGAACTCATAAAAATATGGAAACATCGAATATTGCAAAGCAGGTAGACGAGGCCGTGAAGGTGCTTCGGGCCGGAGGCATAATGCTTTACCCAACCGACACGGTATGGGGAATTGGCTGTGATGCAGAAAATGCCGAAGCGGTAAAAAAAATCTACGACCTCAAGCAGCGCAACGACTCCAAGAGCATGCTGGTGCTGGTGGATAGGGTTGAGCGCATTCTCAGCTACATTCACACAATGCCCGAAATAGCCTACTCCCTCCTTGAGGTAACCGACACCCCGCTTACCATCATTTACCCGGGAGCAAGAAACCTAGCACCAAACCTCGTTCCACCCGAAAACACAGTTGGCATTAGGGTGGTAAACCATGAGTTTTGTGAACGAGTTATTAAAAAATTAAACCGACCACTGGTTTCTACCTCCGCCAACCTCTCGGGAAAACCGGCCCCCGCCTACTTTGAGGAAATTTCGGAGGAGATTGTAAAGGGTGTGGACTACGTGGTGAGCCAGGAGTTTGAGGGAATGCCCACCGGAAAGCCATCATCCATCATCATGCTAGGGTTGGGTGGTGAGGTAAAGATTATTAGGGAATAAAAAAATGTTAGAGATCCAATAGCAAATTTACGAAACTTGTGCGCCCTAGTCAGGGGGTGACTTTTTGCAAGCGAAAAATAGTCACCCCCTGACTGTTGATTGAACCTCTTCCAGAAAAACGTAGCTACCCTATAAAATACAAAAACCCGCCCCTGTTAGGAAGCGGGGTTTTCGTTGTATCTCCTCCACGGACGTGGAAGTCCCCAACTAGCAGGGGGCTGGCAGCTTAGTTACGGTACTGCGCTTCATTGCAACTAAGCTTATGGGCAGCATGCCCATGCAACCGCTATGCACGCCTGGGCCGGCTGCAGCTACTACACCATATGGCCAACCTCCAGCTTTACGCCCATTGGCAAAAGTCCGCAGCAGCCGGACGGCACGTCCGGCCGAGCGGGAGGAACGCATCATCTGCTCATTTTTGCCAAAGCTGCAATCATAACCAAGCAAGACTTATCATCTTTGTTTAATACATATTTGTTTTGTATTTTTGCCAAAAGGTTGATTTAACTGTTGCTTTTACTACATTTATGAAGTCGATAACTTTTGGAGGACGGCTGACAGAGGTCAGAAAAGTGAAGAAGATGTCTCAGGATGCCCTTGCTAAAAAGATTGGCGTACATGGTGCTGTTATTGGCCGGTATGAGAGGGAGGAAGTAAAACCATCCATCGAGGTGGCCGCACAGGTTGCCGAGGCCTTGGAGGTATCCTTAGACTACCTAGTAGGCAATACCAACTTAATACTTGACAATACGATAATGCACAGGATACAGGATATACAGCAGCTAGACCCTGAAAATAGGGGGCATCTGTACGCCCTTATGGACGCTTTCCTGAGGGACTATAAAACAAAACAGGCGTACGCCAGATAAATACGATTAGCTATGCAAAGGGTAGTACTCGACATACCGGACAGTAAAATAAACTTCTTCATGGAGCTGGTGAACAACCTCGGCTTTAAAAAGGTTCAACGGCTAACGAAAGAGCAAATGGAATTCATTGACGACCTAAAGCACTCACTGGGTGAGGTGGAGCAGCACAGGCAGGGTAAGAAAACGCTGCAATCGGCCAAAGATTTTCTGAATGAGCTTTAACGTAATCGTCACCACCGGTTTTAAAAAGCATGCCAAGAGCGTTGGGAAGAAGCACCATTCCCTTAAGTCGGATCTTGAAGCGCTCATTACCTCTCTAGAGCAAAACCCTTTACAGGGTGAGCCTTTGGGAAAGGACTGCTACAAAGTGCGCATGGCCATCGCCTCTAAGGGCAAAGGGAAGAGCGGCGGTTCGCGCGTGATCACCTGCGTTAAGGTGGTTGACCAGAACGTTTACCTGCTCACCATCTACGACAAGTCCGACAAGGAGAGCATCTCCGACCGGGAGCTGAACGAGCTCCTTGCCATCGCAGGGCTACAGCCATAAATGCAAAGACCCGCTGGTTAGGCGGGTCTTCGTTTTCATTTCTATCAGTCGCGAACGTCTGCGCTAGCTTGTTTTTCGTTGTATCTCCTCCACGGACGTGGACGCCCGCGCTAGCGGAGACTTTTTTCGGGCTCAAGTAGCCGCCCTGAGCTGGCAGCCCGGTTGCCGTGCTGCGCTTCTAAGCAATTAGGCTTATGGGCAGCATGCCCATGCAACCGCTATGCGCTCCTAGGCCGGCTGCAGCTACTACACCATATGGCCAAGCTCCAGCTTACGTCCATTGGCAAAAGTCCACAGCAGCCGGACGACACATCCAGCCGAGCGGGGAGCATGCCGTTCTTGTCGGGCTTCAGGTGGTAGCTGCTCAGCACCGTTAATATGCCCAGGTGCGCTTTTATGTCACGTATTTCCATTGGTTGAAAAATATTTTTAATATTTGTAATCTGTAATATTTTGCACAAATCTATAACTTGTTTCTCAATCAAACAAAAAACAACTTGCTTTTTTATGTAACTTATTTCTCGTATTTTTGTAAAATCATTGCAAACGCTTACTTATTAGAGCAACATGTTAAACATCGGAAGCAAAATATCTTTACTCAGGAAAGAGAAAGGATGGTCGCAAGGCGACCTTGCAGAACAAATTAGCGCATCAAGGGAGATAATCGGAAAATACGAGCGTAATGAAAATTCTCCTTCCCTTGAAATGGCCTTGAAAATGGCTAAAGCATTCGGGGTTACGGTTGACTTTCTCTTGGGCGAAGGTGAGTATTCGTCGTATGACCAGGATACCATTGACAGGATAAAAAGTATCCAGAAAATGGACACCAATACTAAATCGGTCCTGTTCAATGTCATCGACACCTACATACAAAATTTTAAAACAAAACAGGCGTTTGCCACAAAATAGAAGGGTTATGAAGCAAGTAGTTTTAAATGTACCGGACAACAAATACCCGTTCTTTATGGAGCTGGTAAAGAGCCTTGGCTTTGTTAAAGTGCCCGGGGAAGCTGAGCTGACCAAAAACCAACAAGCGTTTGTGGAAGGCACTAAGAAATCCCTCGAACAGGTTGAACGGCACCTAAAAGGGGAAGTTAAGTTAAAAACCGCTGACCAGCTGTTCAGTGAGCTTTAGTGTTTACACCACCGATTTTTTCGACAAGGAGCTGAAAAAGCTTTCCAGGAAGTACCCGTCTGTAAAAAACGACTATAAGGCCCTGGTTGATTCCTTAAAGGAAGAGCCCAAGCAAGGGCAGCCGCTTGGCAAGGATTGCTATAAAATCCGTATGGCTATTACCTCTAAAGGTAAAGGTAAAAGCGGCGGTAGCCGGGTGATTTCCTCCGTTAAAATTGTGGCCGGATCTGTCTTCCTGCTCTCCATCTACGATAAAGGCGACAAGGAAAGCATTTCGGATAAGGAACTGGACAGCTTGCTTAGGTTGGCTGGGCTACTATAAAGCAAAAAGCCCGGACTTGGCGGGCGTTTTGCTTGCTAAGAGGTTCAGGAACCTCTTCCAGAAGAACGTTGCTACCCTATAAAAGCCAAGCCCCGCCAGCTGAGCGCTGGCGGGGGGTGATATTTTGGCCTGTTTTGGATGGGCTGTAGTCCTTACTTCAGGCTTTTAGCAAGATTTCGAGCACCCCTTGCGACACTTTCGCTCGAGAGTTTCGTTGGTTGTGCGAGCCAGCAGGTTTTACCTAAACCTAATTTATAGTGTAAAAGGTACCCCATTAACATATAAGACTCGTGAATTAGCTGGTCTTAAACAAGGGAATTTATCATAAGATATTTTCTTACAGTGTATGGAATTTAACAAACAGTCTAATTCTAAGCCTTCAACGGTATAATATTTTGCCACACTTTTTCTATTCTTTAGTATATTCTTTTCAATCGTTGATGCACTTAATGAATAATCAAAGTAGAACTCATCAAATTCACTATGAACAAACCCCGTAATTTTATAGAACCTATTTCGAGTAAAGGAATAAGCCAATACAAATTCAGAGAAATAAATTTCACCTACTTCTTTCGACAATAACAACTTACTATTTAATACTTGTTCTGTCTGTTTTATTAACATTGGAAAATTTACATCTGCAAAATCAATCATTATAAATATAACATTATTAAACCCATTTGTTTTTAATATCTTAAACTTACAAAATGTTGTATCATTTAATATTAAGGGAATTTTAACTAGCATGCCCTCTGTATAAAGAACATTATCAAACCTTAATGTATTTAATTTCGCATTAAATATTATGCGAGATGTATCTTCACTTTCTTGCCCTAGGCAAGAAAGTGAAGAGAGTAACAAACAAATTATTGCAAAAAATTTATTCATATTAAATTTAATTATTAGCGTGCCTTTTTATTTCTCCTGTATGCCTCTTTATATCTGAGTTCCATTTGGTTCGCAGCAACTCCGTTGGGATCGCCTTCAGCATGCCCCCCTTGACCTACCCAACTTGGAAATAGTTTCCGTAAAACAAAGAAGTATTCCTTAATATTCTGAGAATAATAAACACAATGTCCCCCTTCGTGCGCCAAAGTTATGGCAGTAGTGTTTCTACTCAACTTAACACCAATTGTGTTTTTTGCTCCAGATAAGGGATCTTTAATATATGATTCGGTGCTAGGTAAGGCGTATGTGCCTCCAAGTAAGTCATATTTCTCGTCATTTTTTGTGTATGAATCATTTGACGCAAGAAGAGTTACGTTAATATCTATGTTCTGACCATCTTTCCCCTTTAAATTATCAAGTTCATTAAAAATACCAGGTGCGACTTCCTTCAATTCATCAATAATAGACTGAACTATTTTGAAATTTCTGTCAACATTATTAAAAGCGCGTGTTTTTTGACGCAATTCTTTTTTTGCAGCCTTCCATTCTTTCTTATTCTTCTCTTTGCTAGTCGAATTGTAATGCTCTTCTGCATCCTTCTTCTCTTCTGCGGCCTTTTCTCGATCCTCTTCGTATCCATTCACTACTTTCATTCCATCTGGGTCGATAAATCGGATTGGATTATCCATGCAGAAAGTGTAAGGGGTCCACCGTCTGCCTTCCTCCACCAGCGGATCGATGGTCTGCCACCTTCCAATTTCCGGCTCGTAGAATCGAGCGCCGTAGTCATACCAGTCCAAAGAACGTCCGGCCACCTGCAGGAACGATTGCAGCTTCTTGCCGTTGTAGCGGTAGGGGTTGCTCTGGCAAATTCAAAGAACGTATAGCGAAGGTAGGGAATTAATTTGAAGATTTGGAAATTAAACAGTTTGAGAATGGGACAATTGCCTTAGTCAGGGGGTGACTTGTTCTCGCTAGAAATGTAGTCGCCCCCTGACTGGCAGCTAGGCTGCAACTCTGCGCTACTAAACAGCTAGGCTTATGGGCAGCATGCCCATGCAACCGCTATGCACGCCTAGGCCGGCAGCCGCTATCACCCACATATAGCCAGCCTCCAGCTTACGTCCATTGGCAAAAGGCTGGCAGCAGCCGGACGGCCCGTCCGACCGAGCGGAGGCTCCTCCAATTGCATCACCAATTGGTATTGGGCCATCCGCTACGGCTGCAGTACCCGCAAATGCTAAAACCCCTGCCCAAGCATAATTACTACCTCCGCTATTTGTGGCAATAAACTAAAACAGTTTATCTCTTCTTAAGAAGAGATAAGTTTTATTAGAATTTTGTTTGGTTACGACAATAGTGTCATTATCTTTTGCTTTTGATATAAAATCCCCAACTTCTATTATTTCATTTATACCATAATCATTATAACCATCTATTTCATCAGCAATTATACTATACTTTTTATCATTTATTGAAACTCTTGATATTGATAAAAAATCCCTAAAATTATTTGCTTTAAAATCATACTTATATGTTATCACACCATCTATCCTTGATTCTTTTTTAAGAGTCGGATACTCTGTTTGTAATTCTTGATCCTGAGTATTGCTCCTTCTTACATTGTATATAATAACAAACAAGAGAATAAACAGGATAATCACCGTCCAAGCTTTGTTTTTAAAAAATTTCATAATTCTATTCTCATTTATCAAATTCTACCTCTCCTTGATTAAATCCTGCATCAATTAAGAAAGGGCTCAATCCAAGCCCAAATGAAAAGGTTGTGCCAAAAACTCGATATTCATTTACGGGTTTTGACCAACTGCTTGCAATTCCAATTCCGAAAAATCCAAAAACATTGACCCCTGCATATGCTTTGGATCTAAATCCTTCAAGATAACTAAGTCTTAAATTATCATTACCTCCAGTGAAGTCAAATCGTGTAAATTCGCCACCAATACTAGCTCCGGTTCCTCCTCCTCCAGCAATTTCATTATAAGTTATATACTTTCCTATATCCTTGCCTCTTAGCATTAATATAATTCCTTTATCCTTCTCTGCTCCAACAAAATTTCCACCCCCATCAATAGAAACTGCTGCAGCTCCATATAAAGGGTTAATAATAGGAATAAACCCAGACCCTGGAAGTATAGGAGGCAAACTATTTAAAGCATTTGCCAGTACTAATCCTGGGTTACCCCCTCCGTTTGCGGCATCACCACCGCTTTGCGGATTTCCCTTGCCACCGCTGTTCCCATCTGGGTTGGGCTTGGGGGCCTCCGGCTTCTTCTTCTCCTCGTTGTTGGCCGGCTTCTTGCTCTTGCCGCCGCCGTCGTCCCCGTCCTCGTAGCTCGTGTACTGCACGTCGTTGCCCCACATGGTACTCATCCAGTTGACGGAGAACCCGTTCACCTTGGGCCCCGCCTCCATCCCATCGGGGTCCACGAACCTGAGCGGGTTGTCCAGCGCGTAGGCGTAGGGGTTCCACCTTCTGGATTTTTCAGCGAGCGGATCGATGGTCTGCCACCGCCCAATCTCCGGCTCGTAGAACCGCGCCCCGTAGTCATACCAATTCAAGGAACGTCCGGCCACCTGCAGGAACGATTGCAGCTCTCCGTCAAAGGCCGGACTTCCGCTGCGCTCCAGCTTGCCGTTGTAGCGGTAGGGGGTGCTTACGTGAATTCAAAGAACCTGTAGCGAAGGTAGAAATTAATTTGGAAATGTGCCTATGCAGCAACGCGTCCTAGTCAGTGGGACGACTTGTTCTCGCTAGAAATGTAGTCGCCCCCTGACTGTAGATACTGCATGCTCACCAAGAAGAAGTTCAAGGACTTCTTCCAGAAGAACGTTGTTACCCTATAAAAGACAAGCCCCACGGATTACTGTTAAGCCCCTCAGATGAAGAAACTCTATTGAGTTTCATTTCTTCTTATCCTACTGAATAATATGTCTAAATAATCCACTAGAATGGATAAAAATAACAGAATTGAACTTACACCTAATGAATTAAACAGAAAAAATGAAATTTCTCTTGAAAAATCATTATGTATGTTGCCAATAATAAAATTTACATATTCAAAAAGGGAACAGGTGATACTCGTCGTTATATATAGAAAACCGCTAGGACTTTCTATTCCTCCAGTGGTCAAATCTAACAAAATTAGTAGTAAGAATAAAATCAAAAAAACACTAGGAAGGAGAAACAATCTCAAAACCTTTCGGCCAGTCAAATTACTCAAAAAGTAAAGAATGGAAATAACAATTATTACAAAATAGTTGATTACTCCACTCATTTTTTGATAGTTGTCAAAAACGTTATAAAGAATAACATCTCCACACACGTTTAATATTAATAACAACAATAGAAATATAATTGTTTTTCTCATTTTAATGAATTTAAAACATTAATTGAATTATTATAATGCATGTCATACAAGAAATCATCGTGAAAATTAAAGTATTTTACCATTCCAGATTCTTCCATTTCAAGACGCGTTTCCAAATAATGCATAAATATATTAGTATGAACAAGCCCAATTGCATCCCTAACGCCATTTTTTAAAGGATAATACTTCAAGGCATATCCGGTATTTCCAATTTCCGGAGAGATTTTTGCATCCCATTTCTTTGTAAAACTATTAAATGCTAGTTGCCAACTCTTCGTGTAATTTTGAGGGTTATTAAGTTTTGATAACTTTGAATACAATGGGGAACCATTTCCATATGATTGAACATCATTAAGTACATTTGATGATCCACCTAATGCACTTAGTGCTAATCTATTTGCCCAAAGTACAATATTGTCTTCAAATGATACTCCACCAGACTTGGCATCACCACCGCTTTGCGGATTTCCCTTGCCGCCGCTGTTCCCATCTGGGTTGGGCTTGGGGGCCTCCGGCTTCTTGCTCTTGCCGCCGCCGTCGTCCCCGTCCTCGTAGCTCGTGTACTGCACGTCGTTGCCCCACATGGTACTCATCCAGTTGACGGAGAACCCGTTCACCGTGGGCCCCGCCTCCATCCCGTCGGGGTCCACGAACCGGAGCGGGTTATTCATGCAATAAGTATACGGGTTCCACCTTCTGGACTGCTCCGCCAGTGGGTCCAGGGTTTGCCACCGCCCAATTTCGGGCTCGTAGAACCTAGCCCCGTAGTCATACCAATCCAAGGAACGTCCGGCCACGGAGAGGAACGATTGCAGCTCCTTGCCGTTGTAGCGGTAGGGGTTCGTCGTGTTGCGCTAGGTCGCCTGCGCCGTTCAAATTCAAAGAGCGTATAGCGAAGGTAGGGAATTAATTTGAGAATTTGAAGATGAGACAATTTGAAGATTTAAAAAATGTGCCAATGCGCCATCATGCATATTCCTTTGTTTTCAAAATCAAAAACAGAAAAACATGAACTAATTTTTAAACAAACCATTTGGATTAACCATAGAATTCAATATGCCAATGAAAAGTCAGTCCCACGAGGGACGACAGTATGGTAGCAAATTAGCGTTCAACGTGGTTCCAGTGCCGAAGGCACGGCAGAGCAATTTGAAAATTGAAAATGCGCCAATACGGCAATTGAACAATCCGGCAATGGCCGGACAAGCTATGAAGATCTACCCTTGAGAGTGCTTACATATTTCTGTCTCAAGCAACCGCCCCCAAGCTGCCAGCTTATGGGCAGCATGCCCATGCAACCGCTATGCGCACCTAAGCCGGCAGCCGCTATTACCTACATATAGCCAGCCTTCAGCTTACGCCCATTGGCAAAAGTCCACAGCAGCCGGACGACACGTCCAGCCGAGCGGGGAACATTTATAATAGTGATCTTTGAGATAATCATACAATAATATCAATGTATATTTATTATCATCCTTTTTAAGAAAGAAAACCCACTGATTTAAGGGTTTATCTTTTCTCCCTATTAAACCGATGGAAAAACACACTAAATCATTTTCAATATAAAACGGTTTGGAAAAGACTAAATATTCTTTCTCAAGCAACTCATTGTCATTAATAAACTTGAAGCCATAAAGGGTATCCAGCTTATTTTCTATTGGCTCATCATCCCTATTCTTTAGATAACTGGTCAACGAATCTGTTATTTTATAGCCAAGTATTTCTGAACCAGTCCTATAACAAAACTCATTTAAACCGTATAGCCTCTTATTACAATACTTTGAATAAACCAATTTCTCATTAATTGCTGGAATAAAGAGAGTTGGCCTCAATATTCCTTTCCACTCATTGTCCGCTAGCATTAAATCCTGTTTCTTACTACAACCATTACTCATAGCAAGAAGAATAATTGCGCAAAATAATATGGTTTTCATTTTTTATGTTTTTTTTCACCTTGATAACTATAATTCCTGCCGGGCATTTGTACTATCATTACTGAGTCTCCAGTTGGGCCAATCAGCAATGTTGAGTCTCCATCTGGACTTATATATGCATCTTCATAATGAATTGTATCCTTTTTCCACCCTTTGTACAAATCATCAACAATTGGCTTACCACCATTCCCCGTATTGTCACCGGTAGTAGACTCCTTGATGTCCTTGTCCGACGTGAACACAGGCCCCAGCTCCTCTTGCTTTTGCTGTGATTCAGTCGTTTTCCCAAATATTTTCTCTGCTACTATTGCAGCAAAATCCAGAGGATCAAACTCCAAACTAGGCAATTCACCCATAACACCCGTAACTTTAGCTTTATCAGGTGTTCCTTGGCCATTTGGCCCAAAAATTTGATCACCATAATTCTGCATCGAGCCGAGCTGCCTAGGCAATGCCGCATCGCTCGGTCCAAAAATACCATGC